>JAAZVR010000069.1 GCA_018623305.1 Thiotrichales bacterium
GCATGAACAATCGCACCCGAACACATCGGACACGGCTCTAGAGTCACGTATAAAGTCGTATCATTTAAACGATAATTTTCCACCGCTTGCCCTGCATCTCGCAAAGCCATCACTTCCGCATGCGCTGTTGGATCATTCAGAGTAATGACCTGATTAAAGCCTTCTCCAATCACCTCATCGTTTTGAATGAGAACCGCCCCCACAGGCACTTCGCCCAAGGCTTCTGCCTTATCTGCAAGCGTTAACGCATACTGCATCCACTTTTCGTGATTCATTTCGTCTCCTTTCGTTGTCGCTAATGATAAATGAATCAAATCACACTGTAAGCAAGTTCGGTATACTTCCCGCATGAAATTTAAAACCCAACGCATCGACAGCAACCAAGACGGCATCCATGAACGATTGGCCGATATTGTGCAACGCAATCTTGAACACCCATTTCAAAAACCGATTGCCGAGCATACACAAACCGCTTTTAATCAGGCCAAAGAATGGCTGGCTTCACGCTCAGGCGGGATGATTTTTGATTCGGGTTGCGGTATTGGTGAAAGCTCTCGCATCATTGCTCAACAAAACCCACACTCCAATGTGATTGCAATCGATCGCTCTGAAGTTCGACTGGGTAAACATGAACGCATTTTTGAATCCACCTTGGATAATCTGTTATTCGTTCGCGCGGATATTCTTGATTTTTGGCGTTTAGCCGTGGCTGAAAACTGGGTACTCGAGAAACACTTTATTCTCTATCCCAACCCTTATCCAAAGGCCACACATGTTCAACGTCGCTGGCATGCAAGCCCCGTGTTTACAGATTTACTCAAACTCGGTGGTGAATTGACCGTACGCAGTAATTGGAAAACTTATATTGATGAGTTTGTGTTTGCGCTCGGCATCGTGAATATTGAAGCCGAAACGGTTGAATACACAGCCGAACAACCGATGACTGCTTTTGAACGAAAATATTGGGCAGATGGTCAAACGACTTGGCAGACTTGCATTAAAAAACCGCCCGAAGGCGGCTTTCTAAATTAGGAGCCAGAGAAACTTATTCCCACTCAATCGTAGCAGGTGGTTTCGAGCTGACATCGTACACCACGCGCGTAATACGAGGAATCTCATTGATGATTCGTCCTGACACCGTTTCCAAGAAGTCATACGGCAAATGCGCCCAACGAGCCGTCATGAAATCAATCGTTTCAACGGCACGCAATGCGACAACATAATCATAACGTCGAGCATCACCGACAACACCGACTGATTTTACTGGCAAGAACACAGTGAAGGCCTGTGAAGTTTTGTCATACAAACCGGCTTTTCGCAACTCTTCGATGAAAATATGATCCGCAAGACGCAAAATATCCGCGTACTCTTTCTTCACTTCACCCAAGATACGTACACCTAAACCCGGACCTGGGAATGGATGACGATAAACCATCTCTGGTGGAAGGCCTAATTCAACACCAATCTTACGCACTTCATCTTTGAACAATTCACGCAACGGCTCCAACAAAGACAATTTCATATCTTCAGGCAAACCACCCACATTATGGTGTGACTTGATCACTTTCGCTTTACCTGTTTTTGAACCTGCTGATTCAATCACATCAGGATAAATCGTACCTTGCGCTAACCATTGAACATTGGATAATTTTGCCGATTCCGCATCAAATACTTCGATAAATTTATGACCAATAATCTTGCGCTTCGCTTCTGGGTCTTCGACACCCTCAAGCGCGCCCAAGAAAATATCTTCTGCATCGGCACGAATCACCTTAATACCCATGTTTTTCGCAAACATATTCATCACCATGTCACCCTCTTGGTGACGAAGCAATCCGTTATCGACAAACACACACGTCAACTGATCGCCAATCGCTTTATTTAAAAGCGCTGCAACCACCGATGAATCAACACCACCTGACAAACCAAGCAATACTTCATCATCACCGACCTGAGCACGAATTTTTTCAATACTGTCTGCAATGATATTCGCTGGATTCCACAACTTCGCACAGCCTGCAATTTCACACGCAAAACGTTCAAGAATTCGACCACCTTGAACGGAATGAGTCACTTCTGGATGGAACTGAATGCCGTAAAAATGCTTGTCTTCGTTTGCAATACCTGCGATTGGACAGCTTTGCGTTGACGCCATCAATTTGAAGCCCTCAGGAATCGTATCAACACGATCCCCATGAGACATCCAAACATCCAACAAACCATGACCTTCTTCATTCACATGATCTTCAATATCACGCAATAGTTCTGTATGGCCTCGTGCGCGAACTTGAGCATAACCATATTCATGGTGATCTGCATTGACAACTGAACCACCCAATTGCTGAGCCATCGTTTGCATACCGTAACAAATACCTAAAACAGGCACGCCCATTTCAAATACACATTCCGGCGCACGCGGCGTATCATCACCTGTCACCGTTTCTGGGCCACCCGACAAGATTAAGGCCTTCGCACCGTAATTTTGAATAAATTCAGGTTCAATATCCCAAGGCACGATTTCACAGAAAACGCCAATTTCACGAACTCGGCGAGCAATTAATTGCGTGTACTGAGACCCAAAATCAAGAATCAGTAGTTTGTCATTATGAATGTCTTGCATGAATAATCCTTAAACGCGGTAGTTCGGTGCTTCTTTAGTAATTTGCACATCGTGTACGTGGCTTTCAGCCATACCCGCACCTGTGATGCGAACAAACTCAGGTTTCGTGCGCATTTCATCGATATTCGCTGAACCTGTGTAGCCCATTGAAGCACGTAAGCCACCCATCATCTGATGCACAACTGGAGCAATAGGGCCTTTGTATGCGGTACGACCCTCGATGCCTTCTGGCACTAACTTATCTTCGGCATTCGTTGACTGGAAGTAACGGTCACTTGAGCCTGAAGGCTGCGCCATTGCGCCCACAGAACCCATACCGCGATAAGATTTATAAGCACGGCCTTGATAGTATTCAATTTCACCTGGTGCTTCATCCGTACCCGCGAACATTGAACCCAACATTACACACGATGCACCGGCAACAATAGCTTTTGCCATATCGCCAGAGAAACGAATACCGCCATCGGCAATCACTGGAACACCTGTTCCTTCAAGAGCGCCAGCAACATTCGCAATCGCAGAAATTTGTGGAACACCTACACCTGCAACAATACGCGTTGTACAAATAGAACCCGGACCGATACCCACTTTAACGGCATCTGCACCCATCTTAACCAAATCCAATGCTGCCGCTGCAGTGGCGATATTACCGCCAATAACCTGAACCTGAGGGAAATTGTCTTTCACCCATTTCACACGATCCAATACACCTTGCGAATGACCATGAGCTGTATCAACAACAATTGCATCAACACCTGCTTCCACCAATGCCGCTACACGCTCATCTGTACCTGCGCCAGCACCGACCGCAGCACCTACGCGCAAACGACCTAAACTGTCTTTAGCCGCATTTGGATGCTCAGATGTTTTTTGAATATCCTTAACCGTAATCATGCCTTTCAATTTGAATGCATCATCTACAACCAATAAGCGTTCGATGCGATGCTCGTGCAACAAAGACAAAACTTCTTCTTTAGTAAACTCGCCTTCTTTTACAGTGACTAGCTTATCTTTTGGCGTCATGATTGTAGTAACGCTTGCCTTTAGGTTGTTTTCAAAGCGCAAATCACGGCCCGTTACAATACCGACCAAATCATCTCCGTCCATCACTGGCACACCTGAGATCTTGTTTTCCATCGTGATGTTCAAAACATCTTCAACGGTGCTATTAGCCGATACAGTGATCGGGTCTTGAACAACTCCGTGTTCGTATTTTTTAACTTTACGAACTTCAGCGGCTTGCTCATCAATTGTCATATTCTTGTGAATGATGCCAATACCACCTTCTTGAGCGAGAGCAATCGCCAAGCGTGCTTCTGTGACAGTATCCATCGCAGACGACAAAACTGGGATATTCAGTTCAATTTCTCGAGTCAATTTTGTTTTCAAAGAGACATCATTCGGCAACACAGTTGAGTGCGCAGGGATGAGCAAAACATCATCAAAAGTCAAAGCTTCTTGAGCGATTCTCATGATCGGGATTTCCTTATACTTACTTCAATTTCGGTATTTTAACGGATAAATACAAGGTATTGTTTATAATCAACGTTAGATACACCTGTTCTGCATAAGCTTTTTTATAGTTGCATTCAAAACTTTTAATGCGATTGCCAAAATCGCTATGTTAAACTGCGTATCAATTGCTAGAAAAGCAAGAATCTCGGAGGATTGAAGATGAAAAAGAATGTATTAATTGCCCTATTTGCAGCAGCTTTTGCTTTAACTGGTTGTAACGCAACTAAAAGTGCTGACGCTGCTAAATACGAGCAAATCAAAGCTGACGTAGTAGCTAAGCACAAGCAAGCTAAAGAGTTGGGCTTCATTTGGTACCAAAAGAAAATGAAAAAAGGCCAAGACTACGCCGCGATTCCTTTAGCTAAAGCTGAAGAAGCAGCGAAAGCAGGCGACTACGCTAAAGCAACAAAACTTGCTAAAGCGGCTCAAGAGCAAGTTGATTTGATGTTAGGTCAGTACAACGACGAAATCAAAAACGGCGGTTACATGTACAACATCAAAAAATACGGTTTGTAATTACCACCCGTATTTATTAAGAAGCCGGCATTTGCCGGCTTTTTTATTTCCCTTTCAAATAGTCTTCATCACTGTATGTTGCTAACCAATGCGGCTTATTCAGCACTAGAAATGTCAAAATAAACCCATTCAGAAACGCCTCTGGAAACATTAACAATGGCATTAGAATGAGATAATCACGCTGAATAACATACCAATCGTAAGTCCCACTTAGGCCCAATAACCCGACGATCACAAGCACCGTAAGCATGGACACTATGGCTGCCGTTAAAAACCCATTCACCAATATATAAACGAAGAAATGCTTAGGCGCAATTCGTGTCCACAGCATTTGAAAAACGCTCGTAATCGCAGCTGGAATTGCTCCCATAATCAAGACATTCAACGCAAAAACATCCCAACCTGCTGCGCCATTGACTGTAATCACCAAAGTAGCCAATATGGCCGCAAGCAACGCAAACTGAAATCCAAACATCAAAGTAATGAAGGTCATACCGAGTAAATGAAAAGCAATGCCGCCTTCAAGCCCCGCTTTCAATGACCATAAAGCCGCTAAAAAAACACAAGCCCCCAAAAACACATGTTGCGCAGCACGGTCACTGCGAACCTTGTACCAAGGTGCCGTCCACAATGCCGCAATAAAAACGATCACCAAAATCGCCCATGCACTGCTCCACCAAATCGGTGATAATAACCCCTCTTGTAAATTCATAAAAAATCCTTACGGTTTATAAACGATGCAACCTGCTCATATTTTTCGCCGACTGATGGCCGCACTTTACGATACATTTCTCGTACTCGCCCTCCTCGTCTTAATGAGTTTCCCTGTCGTGATGACAATGGGCGAAAGTTTACAATCTGGAATGAACCAGATGTTTTATCAGGCCTACATCTTTTTAATTATTTACGCTTATTTTATGGGTTTTTGGCTGAAAAGCGGTCAAACGCTGGGTCAAAAAGTTTGGCGCATCATCTTGCTGGATGAAAACCAACGCAAACTCAGCTTTTTACAGGCCAATATGCATTTTTTCTCCAGCCTATTTTCGTGGCTGGTATTGGGCTTTGTTTTAGGCCTATTTAGAAAAGACCGTAAAACACTGCAAGATTTACTCAGCCTCGCGGTAACTTATCACAAAAGGAAAGAAGATGACTCAACTGATCGTCCACAGTGACACACTCAACCCAGTTCAAACACAATTGATTGAAAACCGACTGTTGTGCAAACTTGAGTCTCATGCCAATCATTACCGCGCAACATTAAATATGGCGCCGACGGCTGAATTGCTCAACGAATTGAGCCAAGCATTATCTTTAGACTTGAATATCTTGTCTGAAGACTTTGACGCTTCTAATGTGAAATTAATTATTTCCGATATGGACTCGACATTGATTTCAATCGAATGCGTGGATGAAATCGCTGATTTTATTGGTGTTAAAAAAGAAGTCTCTGAAATCACTGAAGCAGCCATGCGGGGTGAACTCGACTTTGAAGGCTCTTTAACTCAACGAGTGGCCTTACTCAAAGGGCTCTCGACGGATGCCATGCAAACCGTTTATGACGAACGCTTAGAACTGAATCCGGGTGCAGTTGAATTACTGGAA
>JAAZVR010000004.1 GCA_018623305.1 Thiotrichales bacterium
CAATAAACCAATTTCATTTACAGGTGTGATTTCATAGTAATAATCTAAGAATCCTTCTGTGTTGCAAGTTAAGTTGCGATACGCTTCTTCACCCAATTTTGAGAATTGACGCATGTTATCAATGTACTCAGGTGTGCCATCTTGAACTTTACGCATCGTTTTCAACGTTGACTTCATCAAGCCCGTTGTACCGACTGAAAGCTCGTAAGCGGCCGTTTCAGAGTTGCTGTATTTGTAAGACAACACTTCACCTTGTTCAGTGAATTTGATTTGTCCTTGAACCGTGCCAGATGGCTGCGCCAAAATCGCGTGGTGAGTTGGGCCGCCACCACGGCCAACCGTACCACCACGACCATGGAATAGGCGACATTGAATACCATGCTCATTGGCAAGGTCGATGATTTCGCGCTGTGCTTGGTATAAGCTCCAAGTCGATGATAAAGAACCACCGTCTTTACATGAGTCTGAATAACCCAACATGACTTCTTGCAAGTTGCCGGCAGCATCTAATAAAGACTTATAAGTATCCAATTGGAACAACTTCTGCATAACTGGCGCGATGTGTTCCAAATCTTCGATGGTTTCAAACAGCGGAGAAATGTTGATGTTGCAATAGGCTTCTGTGCCGTTGCGGAAGCCACTCAAGCCTGCCTGATGTGCAAGGAATAAAACTTCCATGATGTGGCTTGCTGAGTGAGTCATTGAAATGACGTAAGAGCCAAAACATTGTTTTGAAATTTCTTTACGCATTTTGTACATGACGTTGAATACATCAACTGTTTCTTGTGTCGGTTCCGTAAGCGACATCTCGCGCATGTTCAAAATACAGGCTGAAGAAACACGCTCTGCCAACACATTGACTCGCTCGTCATCGTTTAAGCTGTCGTAGTCAATACCCAGTTGGCCCAAGATTTCCGATACGGCTTCGGTGTGACGCGTTGATTCTTGGCGAATATCGAGTTTCATCAAGTAGAAGCCAAAGGTTTCAACTAAACGGATTAGATCTGTTAATTCGCCTTCAGCAGTAATCATGTCGCCATGTCCAATGAGTGATTCGCGAATCATTTCCAAATCAGCCTGGAACTCATCTTCGTTTTGATAAGCATACGGAGAACACAATGGTGTGTCGTCACCTGCCAATTGCTCTTCAACCATTTGCAAGTTCAAGTTCAAACGAGCGCGCATGATGTAAGCTAATCGACGGTAAGGTTCTGCCTCGAAGCGATCCATACTGTCTTTGAATGCGATATTTTCCAACTCTGTTGGAATCTCAATGGCATTTAAAACAGATTCAGAAATCTTACAAAGACGAGATGAGTGGGTTAAGTGTTTACTTAAATTCGTTAAGCGATTTTGATATTCATAAAATGTCGCGCGCGACTGTAAACGCAATGAACGAACCGTTGTTTCAGGTTTAACATAAGGGTTACCATCACGGTCACCACCGATCCAAGAGCCAAAGCGAATAAAGCTTGGGATTCTGAAATCCGCTTCTGGATAAATCTTACGCAACGCTTTTTCCATGTACTGGTAAGCGACAGGTACTGCATCAAATAATGATTTACGGAAGTAGTAAATACCCAATTTGATTTCATCTTCAACCGTAGGCTTTTTCTCACGCACTTCATTGGTTTGCCAAAGAACGTTGATTTGACCTTCTAGTTCACGAAGAATTTCAGCTTGTTTGTGTTCGTTCTGGTTAGTTGACTTGTCCAGCTCTTGAAGCTCAAGGAAAATGCCACGCAACAATTCCATAATCGCACGACGTTTCGATTCAGTCGGGTGTGCAGTGAAAACGGGCAAGTACATAATTGATTCCAGAAGCTGTTGGACTTCTTCTGCTGTAACGCCTTGTTCTTTGAATTCTTTAATCGTTTCAAAGAAAGAGCCTTCCCATAGAGGGCCGCCATCTTTTAGCATTTGACGACGTTCTTTGTATAAGAACTCTTCTTCCGCCAAATTGACTAGACCAAAGTAGATGCTGAAAGCACGGTTAACATGAACCATATCATCTGCATTCATGTTTTCAATAAACGCGCGAAGTTCTGCTCGTTTAGTATCTGAATCTTCCTTGCGAAGGTTGATGTAACCTTTACGAAGTTTTTCGACCGCATTAAAGACATCATCACCTTCTTGGTTTTTGATGACGTTGCCTAAAATCTTACCGAGCTGTTTCACTCGTGAACGGAGTTTTTTATCTTTTTCTTGCTGATCAAGCTGAATAGTTTGCGTGGTCATAGTCTCTTCTGAATCTTATTGCACAAATATTTTGGAATTGTAGCACATTACAATGTTTTCTTATGAGGGATGAACATCGCATCGCCATAGCTAAAAAATCGGTATTTTTGTTCGACCGCATGCTGGTAGGCCTGCATGGTTTCTTCATACCCTGCAAATGCACTCACAAGCATAATAAGTGTCGATTGAGGTAAGTGAAAATTAGTCATTAAAGCATCCACCGTATGGAAGGGTTTACCAGGGTAGATGAAGATTTCACTGTCTCCAGTAAAAGGTTTTAGCGTTCCATCCTGTGAAGCGGTTTCTAAACTGCGTACGCTGGTTGTACCAATGGCGATAACTCGTCCACCTCGGGCTTTGGCATTTTGAATTTGTGCAACCGTTTCTTCGCTGACTTCTAAAAATTCACTGTGCATTTCGTGGTCGTGAATATTGTCGGCTTTGACGGGTTGAAAAGTCCCTGCGCCTACGTGCAAAGTGACGTAGGCAAATTCTACGCCTTTATCTTTAAGGCCTTGCAATTGATCTTCAGTGAAATGAAGACCAGCGGTAGGAGCGGCAACTGCGCCTGGTTTTTCGGCATAAACGGTTTGGTATCGTTCGGCGTCGTCTTCGGTATCTGAACGCTCAATGTATGGCGGCAATGGCATATGGCCGTGCTCTTCCAGTAAAGGCAGCAGCGGCTGTGTGCACTCGATGAAGAAAAAACGACCTTCGCGCCCTGTCACAGTGACATCAAATCCACCGTCCATATTGAGTGTGGCGTTGGCCTTTGGAGATTTGTTGGCGCGGATTTGAACCGTCGCAGTGTTATCTGATGTAATTCGTTCGACGAGAATTTCGATTTTACCGCCCGATGCCTTTTGACCGAATAAGCGGGCAGGGATGACTTTAGTGTTATTAAACACCATGATATCGTTTGGTTGAATCCAGTCATTTAAATCAGCGAAATTCTGGTCGAGACATTTTGGTCCATCTAGAACCAGCAACCGGCTGGTGCCTCGAATTTCTGGAGGGGCTTGAGCAATCAGCTCTTCTGGGAGTGTAAAATCAAAATCAGAGGTTTTCATAATCGGTTTGTTTAGTTGTTTCGATGCGTATTATAAAAAAAATAAAAAAAGGCTTGCGCTTAATCTTTGCAGGCATATAATACGCACCACAAAGCCAAAGTGGTGGAATTGGTAGACACGTCGGATTCAAAATCCGATGCAGGAAACTGCGTGACGGTTCGAGTCCGTCCTTTGGTACCAAAATTTAAAAGCCTCAGTCCTTCGGGATTGGGGCTTTTTTGTTATTAATGCTTTATAATTCCCAAATGTTACGAGAGGAGTTACCCATGTTCATCGAGCAAGCGAAACGCGTATTCGAACTTGAATCAAAAGCCATCGCCGATTTATCGAATCAATTGACTCAAGATTTTGAAGGGGCGATTGAATCCATTTTGAAATCCTCAGGTCGACTTGTTGTTTGCGGTATGGGTAAGTCAGGCCTTATCGGTCGAAAAATGGTTGCGACTTTTGCAAGTACAGGAACCCCTAGTTTTTTCATGCATCCGGGTGAGGCCTATCACGGTGATTTGGGTATGGTTGCACCGGACGATGTCTTTCTTGCGATTTCAAATTCAGGTGAAACAGATGAGTTGATTCGCTTGATTCCGTTTTTGAAGGACAACGGTAATACCTTGATAAGCATGGCGGGTAATTCCGAATCCACTTTGGCAACGAATGCTGATTTTCATTTGGATATTTCGGTAGAACAGGAGGCGTGTCCACTTCAGTTAGCGCCAACAAGCTCGACAACGGCCACTTTAGCGATGGGCGATGCGCTTGCAGTTGTATTGATGCAAGCGAGAGATTTTCAGCCAGAGAATTTTGCTCGTTTTCATCCCGGAGGCAGTCTGGGTCGTCGTTTGTTAACTAAAGTTAAGCACGTAATGAAAACGGATGAATTGCCAAAAGTGCAATTTGACTCTCCAATGCCGAAAGTGATTCAAGCGATTTCAGCGGGGCGTTTAGGTTTGGTTATGGTTGAACAAGACGGCGCAGTTGTGGGTGTGATTACGGATGGTGATTTACGACGAGAGATGCAGTCTTCTCTGGATGGATTTATGCAGTTGAATGCAGCTAACATTATGTCAGAAACGCCAAAAATGATTGATGCGATGAGCCCGTTAGTTGAAGCAGAAGCGATGATGAACGAGCATAAAATTACTTCATTGCTTGTTAAAGAGGATACACAAGTCACAGGAATTGTTCAGATTTACGATTTGTAATTATGCGTAAGGTTGTTTTTTTAGATCGCGATGGCGTCATTAATGAAGAGGTTAACTATCTTCATAAAATCGAAGATTTTCGTTTTTGCAAAGGATTGGTCGAAGGACTTCAGTTATTAAAGTCCCAGGGATTTGAGTTTGTTGTGATTACCAACCAATCGGGCATTGCTCGTGGTTATTACACAGAAAACGATTTTGCTGTGTTGACACAGTGGATGAAGGCTAAACTGGAAACGTTAGGTATTGAGTTATTGGATGTTTTGTATTGCCCACATCACCCCAATAAAGGATTGGAGGCCTATGTTGGGGAGTGTAGCTGTCGAAAACCTAAGCCTGGCATGATTCTGAAAGCCGCTGAAGCCTTTGATATTGATCTCAATGAATCCATCTTAATTGGTGACAAAGAATCGGATGTAGGCGCGGGAATAGCTGCAGGTCTTAAAGCAAATTTCTTGGTTCGAACCGGTCATTCGATTGATGAGCGTAATACTCAATCAAACCAAGTTTTCGACTCTGTTCTTGAGATAGCTCAACATGTGGGCTAAGTGGAGTCTTCACAAACGACTGATCGTCTCAATTGTTGGATTGTTTTCTGTCGCTTCACTATTTCTACTGGTATTGATCTCAATGTCTCAATACCAACTCTATAAAGACCAGCTTCGTAGCAACTATCAAGCACAATTGAGTGTACTTGCAGATTATCTGTCTGTGTATGTGGAATTTGATGATCAACGTTCACTGCGACGCTCATCCAAAGAATGGGTTCAGACCTCAGGTGCCTTGGGCCTATCAGTTATTCAAGACAAGCAGGTGTTGTTTACGACGGGCGTTAACGATCAGTGTGAAACCGATTTTTCTTTACTTAAAAACCGAATGTCTGTTGAGTTTGATTTATTCACTAAAGGACGCTTGATCGGCTCGGTTTGTGCCACTTGGGCCTTGGATAACCTTCGTTCATTACTTTTGCAAAATGGCAGCATATTGCTCATAGTTTTCGTTGTTTTCATCATCGGTGTCTCGTTGGGTGTTCGTCGGTTGATGAAGAGTCTTTTTATTGAAATTGATGTTTTAAGAAGTTCTGTTAAAAAAATCAGTCGAATTGAGCATGAATATCGAGAAGCTCGTTTAACCGAGCTGAAAGAGCCTGATCTGCAAGAGATTGCGCAGGCTTTTAATGAAATGTTGGAAGAGCTGCAAAAAAAAGAAAATCTATTGATGAGAAATCAGCGTTTAACGGTTGTGGGGCAATTGTCTTCAGGGGTTGCACATGAAATTGCTAATCCTCTCATGGGGATTTCGACACTGATTCAAGAGTTAAAATATGACTTGCGCGAAAATCCAGAATCTTCTGAGTTACTGGAGCTGATCGATAGTCAAATATTGCGTATAAAGAAGATTTTGGAACGCTTGCAATTGCTAGTGAAAGGTGAAGTGGATGTTCAGTTGCAATATGAGCAAATCAACCTTTCTGATTTTGTTCAGCGATGTTTCGTCAGTATTGAGTTGGAGCGAAATTCTGTCGCACAAACCTTTCAGTTAATTTTCGATATACCGGATGATTTGTGTGTGGAAGCTGACCAGTATAAATTACAACAAGTGATCTCGAATTTGGTTAACAACGCCATTGATGCTGCTCAAGAATCAGTGATTGTGCAGCTCATTGCTAGAGAAGATGACGACCGAATTAAATTCACAGTGTTGGATAATGGTTGTGGTATTCCAAAGAAGATGTTGGATCGAGCATTTGAGCCTTTTTATACAGATAAAGGTAAAACAGGGATTATGGGAACAGGCCTGGGTCTCTCGATCGTGAAAGAAATCATACAGTCTCATAGAGGTGAGATATTTATAGACAGTGAGGTGGATAAAGGGACTCGAGTCGTGTTTTATCTGCCCCTACGCGCTCATAATAAGGAGGGAATGAATGCCTTGTAAAAGTCGTAAAAGTATTTTGTTGGTTGAAGATGAAGACATATTACGTTCGTCTTTAACTCGTTTGTTTCAACGAGAAGATTATTTAGTGGTATCGGCGAATTCAGTAGAAGAAGCGGTTAAAGCAAGCCCGCTGACATTCGATGTTATTGTGACGGATGTACGATTGGAATCGAGTAATGGTATGGAGCTTGTTGACCTGTATTCAACGGAGTTGCCTATTATTGTTATTACGGCGTTTGCAAGTGTGTCAGGTGCTGTGGAGTCAATGCAGAAGGGTGCTGTGGATTATCTAGTTAAGCCATTCTCGCATGAAGATTTATTAGAAAAAGTCGCAACGGCTGTGGAAAGAAAGCAATTGATGATGGATGAAATTTTATCGCTAGATGAATATTTCAAATCGTTTGTGATTAAGTATCGAGAGGTTATGACAGATACTCAAATGGCCAAGTGCCTTGGTATTTCACGCAAGACACTTTGGAATAAAAAGCAAAAATTCGGCCTGTAAATTACAGGACGAATGTTTCTTCTAACTGGGCATTGACCAAGCGCTCGTGCTCAGTTTCAAACAAGGTTTCTTTAAGAAACTGCTGTTCAGACTTTTTCGTGTAAAGGTTTGCTTGCATTGTTGGTGCCTCACCTTCGATAACGAATAATCGGCCACCAATATTGAGTTGTTGACGGTATGACTCAGGGCAACGATCAACCGATCCACTGATAACAATCACGTCGTATGCATGGTTTGGATTCCAACCTTGAGAAGCATCACCGGTTGCCATTTCGACGTTGTGAATGTTTTGTTGAGTCAACTTGCTATGAGCTGCCTGCGTAAACTTAGCATGGATATCAACGGATGTAACTTCGCGGGCTTGTTTAGCCAATAACGCTGTAAAAAATCCGCTGCCTGTTCCAATTTCTAAAACTGAATCCGTGCTTTGCACATTGATTGCCTGAAGGATTCGGCCTTCAACTTTAGGGAAGAACATTTTTTCACCTTCACCCAAAGGAATTTCAATGTCAGAAAAAGCCATGCTTTTATATGCTTCGGGTACGAACATTTCACGAGGCGTTTCCATCATCAAATCAAGAATTGATTGATCCAATACATCCCATGGACGTATTTGTTGTTCCACCATATTAAATCGAGCGCGTTCCAGATCCATTCTGTTGTCCTTTCGAATTTACTAACCGCAACATTATAGCGGATGATTGAGTTATGTTCTTACGTGATCTTCGCCGATGAATTCAATTTGATAACCATCTGGGTCTGCACAAAAACCGATAATTGTCGTACCTGCGTTCATAGGGCCGGCTTCACGTAAGATTTTACCACCTGCTTGTTTTACTGCATCGACGGCTTTGTATACGTCAGGAACCTCAATGGCGATGTGCCCATACCCTGTGCCTAGATCGTAAGACTCAACGCCCCAGTTGTAGGTAAGTTCAAGAACTGTGTTTTCTTCTTCATTGCCGTATCCCAAGAAGGCCAATGTAAATTCGCCTTTAGGGTAATCTTTTTGGCGTAATAACTTCATACCAAGAACGTCTTCGTAAAATTTGATTGAACGTTCGAGGTTGCCCACGCGTAGCATCGTGTGTAAAAGGCGCATAGTTAATCTCCTTTGATTTTGATGCAGATTTTAGCAGTTATTATGACCTGAACGTTAAAAGTCTGTGGAGTCGAAAGAGCCAGATTATGGAAATAAAAAAGCCCCGTTAAGAAATATTAACGAGGCTTTAGCAATTTGGTACGACCGAGTGGATTCGAACCACCGACCCCTACCATGTCAAGGTAGTGCTCTAACCAACTGAGCTACGGTCGTATAATAAGCCGGAATTCTACTCAAAGCCTATCGGGCTTTCAAGCAGTTTTTGGGTTATCTTCGTGAAACTGAAATCCACGGCCGTTTCTTTTAGTTTCATACATAGCATCGTCTGCGCGGTGAACAACGGAGATCATGCTCTCACCAGGTTGTTGAATGCCAATACCGATACTTGCGGATATATCTATCGCGTGGTTGTCCAATTCAAAATCACTTTCCAAACTTGAAATGAGTTTTTCACTTAATTCTGCAAGCGATTCTTTTTGAGTGCGGGTGCTGGCAATCATAAATTCATCCCCACCTTGACGAGACAAGAAGTCTCGTTCATCGAGTTGTTTTTGTAAGCGTGAAGAAATGACTTTTAATACTTTATCTCCAATCAGGTGTCCCAGATTATCGTTGATGGGTTTGAACTTATCGATATCGATAAACAAAACACTGTACTGAGTGTCATTTTTTTCTAAGCCTTGAATGTGCTGGCACATCAGTTTTCGGTTGGGCAGTCCTGTCAGAGGGTCGTAATAAGCAGCTTTATGCAGCTGTTCATTGAGTTCTCGAGTAAGGATTTGCGCTTGATGAGCTTTGTTTAGAAAGAGCCAGCCAGTCCAGCCCAAGGTTGTAGGGAGAATAATTAAAATCAAAAAAGTGAGGATAAACGTGTCAAATAACTCCTCTTCGACATGAAGAATTAATTGGTGTTGATGATCTCGAAACATCGTTTCTAGCTGAGAGAACTCATTTAATGCGGCTCTGTGTGCTTCAATCTGCTCTGTTGACCAAGGTTGATCTAATTTGGCCCCGCCTTCAAGATAAAGTTTCTTTGCCGTCTCTGATAAGACTGGAGCGGCAATTTGGCTAGTTTGAGTAGCTCTTTTGAGTTGTTTTAGTTCGGTATTCGACAAAGGGAGTTTCTCGATTTTTGCTCGAGTTATGAGGTGCTCGCTGGCTAATTCATTAAACTGAATATAAGCATCATCTCTCTCAAAAGGGTCATCGAGAAGCAGTAAATAATTGATTAAGATGGCTCGTTCATTAGCGGTTCTTTTGAGTTGAGTTGTTAATTGAATTCGCTCTTCATAGTCTTTAATGATGCTTTGTGTTTCGTCGTAAACGTCGTAAGCCTGGTGAAAAGAGAGTGCGAGTAAGACAATGGAAATACTGCCTGCTAAAATAAGGCCTTTAGAAAACAGTCGAGAGTAGTGCTTAATATGAAAGTTCATAGAAACTTCATCGGCACGGATCTGTAATTCATGAGTAAATTTGAGTGATTCAAGTATCTAAACTTCGAAATGAATTAAATGAGTTGCAGTCTCAGGCTCAGCTGAGGAGCCTCATTACTCAGACAGCCAATCCTTCGATGCCGTCTTTTTGCAGTAATGATTACCTTGGTTTGAAACATGACAGTCGCTTGATTGAAGCTGCCCAGCAGGCAATAGACGTTTGGGGTGTTGGGACTGGCTCAGCTCATCTAATTGAAGGACATACTCAAATTCATGCCCAGTTAGAAGAACGACTTGCTGAGTTTGTCGGGGCTGATAAGGCCTTGCTTTTTTCAACAGGTTATATGGCTAATTTGGCGGTATTAACGGCCTTTGCCAAAAGCGATAACGTTATCGTGATGGATAAACTCAATCATGCCTCACTGATCGATGGTGCTCAGCTGAGCCAAGCTAAATTCCAGCGCTATAACCACAATGATATGGCTGCACTACAGCGCCGATTGAGTCGGCTTGATTTAGGGCAGGCGATGGTGGTTTCTGACAGTGTTTTTAGTATGGATGGAGATATCGCCCCAATAACAGAGTTGGTAGCAGAGGCTCGAATGGGTCAGCATTCTTTGTTTTTGGATGAAGCTCATGGGTTAGGCGTGATTGGCCCGAAGGGTCGGGGTGCTTTTGCTGAATCGGGTGAAACCTTAGATGATCGTTTTATTTTAATGGGCACTATGGGTAAGGCCTTTGGTACTGCGGGTGCTTTCGTCGCAGGGCAGTCAGATGTGATTGACTATTTAGTGAACAAAGCTCGTCCATTTATCTATACAACGGCTATGCCCGCAGCTATAGCCGCTGCGACTTTAAAAAGTTTAAATATTATAGAGTCCAATGAAGGTGATGACCTGCGAGCTCGATTAGCAGAAAATATTACGTACTTTCGTTCATCTGCTAAGGATTTAGGCTGGAATTTAATGAACTCTGCAACGGCCATTCAGCCTATTTTGATGGGGTCTTCAGAGCGAGCGGTTCAAGCGTCTCAGGCTTTAGCTCAAAAAGGTTTTCGCGTCCCTGCTATTCGCCCACCTACCGTGCCTAAAGGCCTATCTCGGTTGAGAGTGACATTAATGGCATCGCATTCTAAGGATCACATCGATCAATTTTTAACAGCGTTAGGTAGGTGCGATGACTAAATTGGTTTTAATCCATGGTTGGGGAATGAGTGCTTCGATTTTCGATAACCTCCGAGCTGAACTGGGCGATGCTGTTTTAACTTGGGAGTTACCCGGTCATGGTAAGCAAAGCTGGTCTAAGTCGGATGAATTGGGTCTAGATTCATGGGTTGATCGACTTTTAAATGATCTTCCAGATGAACCTGTCGATTTGATGGGGTGGTCGCTCGGTGGAACAGTGGCTCTGGCCGCTCTTGAGCGTTCGCCAGAACGAATTAATCGTGTGTTACTGTGTGCGGCGACGCCTCATTTCACTCAAGATGGAGATTGGACTGGTACTTCTGCTCAGGATTTACAGCAGTTCCAGTTAGGCCTGGAAACAGCCCCTTTGAAAACAATGTTGAGGTTTATGGCGTTACAAGCCAAAGGCCTTGCGAATGCGCGTGAGCTTTTGGGGTATTTGAAACAAGCGATTGTAGAACCTCATATTAATTGGACAGCTTTGTCAGTAGGCCTTAATATTCTCGCTACCGCCGATTTGCGAGAAACTGTAAAGGTTCACTCGAATCGAATTAACGCCTTATTGGGAGACAAGGATTTCTTAGTTCCTTCAACCATTCGGCATGATTTGTCAAACTATGGTGTGGATGTGAAGGTCATTCCTCACTGTGCTCACACACCTTTTTTGTCTCACCCTAGAGAGTTTATTGAATGGATTCAGCTAAAACATCACACATCAACATAAACTGGATGAGGCAGAGCTTTGATAAAGCTGCTGCGAGTTATGATGAGGCCTCTGTTTTGCAGAAAGAAATGGCTCGTCGATTAGTGTCTCGTTTGGATTGGATGAATCTTGATGTTAAACGTATCCTGGATTTGGGTTCGGGAACGGGCTATGTATCTCAGCTATTGAGAGCTCGATACCCCAAAGCTCAGATTATCTCTCTTGATATTGCGCCCAATATGCTGACTTACGCTCGATCTAAGCAAAGTTTTTGGCAGTCTTTGAAAGGCAAAAATCATGCGGTGTGTGCAGATGTTCATCAACTGCCTTTCGCAGAAGATAGTTTTGATTTAGTTATATCGAACGCGATGTTGCAATGGTCAACTGATTTGGATTTGGCTTTTCAAAATATCCGCCATGTATTACGTCCGGAAGGTTTACTGACATTCACGTCATTCGGTCCAGATACGTTAAAAGAACTCAGAGCCGCTTGGGCCGAAGCCGACCCTCAGGGAAGTCATGTCAATACCTTTATAGATATGCATGATGTGGGTGATGCTATGGTGCGCTCAGGACTGGGAAATCCTGTCTTGGATGTGGAAAACTTCACCCTGACGTATGATTCTCCTCAGGCTTTAATGAGGGATTTAAAAGCACTGGGTGCTCGACATGCCAATGATGAGCGTGCTCATGGACTGACAGGTAAAAGTCGTATGAAAGCCATGCTTCAAGCTTATGAATCATTCAAGATGAATGATGGGAAGTATCCAGCAACTTACGAAGTGGTTTATGGCCATGCTTGGTGCTTTGAGATGAAGGCAAAGAAAAATCCGATGGCTTTTGAAATTGCGCCAGACCAAATTGGTCGTTTATAGGATTTTGTAGATATACAGCTGGGTTTGTCGGCGGTCATTGAGCTTTACAATTTCTGTGGGCTCAACGTCTGGAACAGGGAAACTGTTCGAAATGAAGATCGAACCCGCTTGCATCTCATTTTTGACTTTTTGCCATAATCTAGGCATGGGTTCTGGCGATAAAAACGTATAAACCACATCGTATTGGCTCAAGTCGTGTTTCCATAAATCGTCTCTAATAATTGTCACGTTAGGATTCAACCAACAACGTAATTTAGCCACTAAATAGGGCAAAGGAGCGGTTTCTATGCCCGTTGTCACAACAATAGGTGAGGCGAGGTTTTTAGCGATCGAACCAATGCCCGCTCCGGCATCAAGCAGCTTCATTGGGGCTTTATCGACATTATGAAAGATGTAATCGTGAAGGCCTTTTTGTGTGGTTTTATTGCTTAAGTACAAAGGCACTCTGTCTTTGCGTGTGTTCCAAAAAACAGAAACAAGCAGTACGAAGACCGCTAAGTAAAATTCAGGTGCAATGTCCGTGTGCAAGCCAATATAAAGGCCTACTGGAAACACAAGATGGATGTAGCTCCACCATTTGGGTTGTTCGAGTCTGCGCGAAAAATAGCTGGTTAGCATTGCTTGGGCGATAACCCAAAACTCAATGGGTAAAACAGCGATGCTTTTCATTTGAAGCATCGTGAGCGTCAATAAGACAAATACACTGATTTGCAAAAGCAAACCAACGAGCGTCGGAGGCCACAATTTAATCCGATCAAACATAATCTTTGAGCTTTTCTTTTATCTGATTCATGGCTTGTTTTTCAAGTTGGCGAATGCGCTCAATAGACACACCGTATTTGTCAGATAAGTCTTTCAGGGTGACTTTTTCGTCATCATTCATCCAGCGAGTCCGGATAATATCTTGTGCACGTTCATCCAGTTCAGATAAAGCCTGCATCATGGCTGTCTTCTGCTGAGTTTCCAGATCATTTTGAATGACCGCTGGCTCAGGTGCATAGCGCATATCTTCCATATATTGAGCGGGCGAAAAATTTGCAGAATCGTCATCATCGTTCTCACTCGGGTCAAAAGTCACATCAACAGATGTTAAGCGTTGCTCCATTTGATAAATGTCTTTTGTGCTGACATTGAAATCTTTTGAAATATTGTCGACTTCATCTTTCTTTAGCCAGTCTAGCGAGCTTTTTTGACTGCGTAGCTTAAAGAAAAGCTTTCTTTGAGCTTTGGTCGTCGCCATCTTAACAATTTTCCAGTTTTTGATGACGTACTCATTGATTTCTGCTTTCACCCAATGAGTCGCAAAAGTCATCAGTCGAACTTTGTGTTCTGGGTCATAACGTTTCACAGCCTTCATAAGGCCTACATTACCCTCTTGAACAAGATCAGGTAACGGCAGCCCGTAACCGGAATAGGTGCGCGCAATATTAACGACGTATCTCAAGTTCGAGAAAACTAATTTTTGTGCCGCTTCGATATCTTGGTGGTTATGAATTCGATCTGCCAGTTCCCATTCCTCTTCTGCGGTGAGAATGGGCGCTTTGTTGATCGAGTTGATGTAGTGGTCGAACGACTGAACATTCTGTGGGGCGAGAGCATAGTTTACTTGTTGAAGTTGGTATGCACTCTCGTTTGGATTGCTCACTCGGGTTGTACCTCAATTCGGTGTTGAGACAAAATGTGGCCGCTTTCATCTCGAATTAGGACCGTCCAAAAACCACTCCATTCTGGCATGATATTTTTTCGTGAATAGACTCGCCAACGAGGTCCTTTAATTTTGAATTCGACTTTTCCCATTAGCTCTCTTCCATAATGCCATTCGTGGAAAAGTGTTTGGCCTTCAGCGTTTCTAAAATCGCTGAAAAAATACAGTTGTTTACGATGAGGTGTTTGCTCACTTAGTTTGTCTATGGGTTCGCGGTTTTCGATGCCTGTCGTGAAGAAGGCCCGATTAATTAGAGCGTTGTGTGTTTTTTGCGCAGTGGCGTCCGGCTGCTCAATGGTCACAGCGGAAGCAGTGCTTTCATTTTTTGTAATGACCACTTCAGCAGGCTCTTTAACCGCTTCCTTGCTTGGTGTTGATGTTTTTTCGGGTTGAGAAACAAGTTCTACAGCGTCAGTTTTTTGATCTGCAGTAGGTGTAGTAATGGTTGTGTTTGGTTCTGAAGTGTCTTTTGAGGACTCGGGCAGTAGATAGAAGAATGCAGCTACAGCGACAATTAGGAGTGTTCCCCAAATGTATAAAGGGTTTCGGTCATGACCTGCATCAATACGACCTTTTTTCCAGCCGCGATACCAATGAGCATACTTAACTGGCGAATATAAAACATCGTGGCTACAAAAGTCTTTGGGATTGCCTGCTTTCCCTTTAGCGTAACCCTCTTCAAATAGAGCTTGGGTCTCAGATAGACTCATGGCTTAATCCTAACGTGTATAGATGTGTGGCAACGGAGGCGCTCACGCCGCCAATTAACGTACAAATTAGCACCATTATGCCACTATCCGAGAGAGAAAAAAATAGCTCAAATGGTAAGGTCATCGCTTGATTTAAATAGACAAGGCTCAATTGAAGGCTTATCAAAGCAAGAGTGCCACCCAAAAAACCGTACCAAAAGCCAATAAAAATAAATGAGCCTTGAAGCTGTTGCTGAGTTGCTCCAAGTAAGCGTTTGACGTAAAGCTCTCTTTTTTGCGTTTCTATAAATAAACGTGTTTGATTGGCGAGTATCAAGGCCGCGGAAATGATCAGCAGTATGGAAACAACGCGGATTAAAACTTGGAAGTTGCTGATAAATTGATGCCATTCATTGAGCCATTTTTGATTGAAGTGCAGACTTTCAACCCAGTCTGATTGTTCAATTTTTGTTTGAACATTTTGGATAGTGTCTATATTGAGTTCGTTAAACTCAATTTCTACCCAATTCAAAAAAACACTTTGCCCCAGTGTTTTTTCAATTTGTTTAAGCTCGGGCATTGGTTTAAGAATGCTTTGAAGAGCCTTCTCATCGTATAGTTGAGCTTTTTTCACCTCGTTGAGTTGATTGATTTGATCCACCCAGTCTAGAGTGTCCTGCGGGTTAGACTGAGGATGCAAAAAAATGGTCATTTTGAGCATTTGTGTGTTGTTCGATAAGTAGTTTTCCAGCGATTGGCTTGCCACATGAAATAGAACCGGCAGCATAAGAATCGGCGTTATTGCCAACAGGGTGATGATTAAAGTCAGTTTGTGAGAAATGATTTTTCGAAGGGCGATGACCCAGGCAGGCGGTGTGATTTCAACGCTGTGATAGCTCATACAATAAGGCCTTGGTTTAATCGAATGCGTTTGTAATCGAAACGTTTAATCAAATGAGTATCGTGTGTAGCGACCAAAACGGTTGTCCCTGATTCATTGAACTGCATTAAAAGTTTGAATATTTTTTCAGACAATTCAGGGTCGAGGTTTCCTGTTGGTTCATCCGCTAACAAAATTTTAGGTTTCAACGCAATACTGCGTGCCAATCCAATACGCTGACATTCGCCTGTTGAGAGAGTGCTTGGGATTTCATTGGCTTTATCCAGAAGGTCGACACACTCCAGAGCTTCGTTTGCTTGATAGGTGAGGGCTTTGTGATCGAGGCCGGCTAACTTCATTGGTAAGGCGACATTCTCAATGACGGATAAATCATTAAGCAACATAGGGTCTTGAAAGACCATACCAATACGTCGTCTGAAATGAGGAATAAAGTGTTTTGGCAGCTGTGAAACGTCTTTGTCTGCTACTTTAATGGTGCCTCGAGTGCTTTTTTCCATAAGGCCGATGAGCCTAAATAAAGTACTTTTACCAGCACCTGAGTGACCAGTTATGAATACCATTTCGCCCGGCTCGACGTGGAAATTTACATTTCGCAGAGCATGGTGGTTGTCATAACTTTTCCAGACGTGTTCGAATTTAATCATCTTTGCTAAAAAGTGCGTTCACAAAATCGGTCGAATCAAACGGTCGTAAGTCGTCAATTGACTCTCCGACACCAATGAAACGAATCGGCAATTCCAGTTGGTTTGCAATCGCAAACACGATACCGCCTTTCGCTGTGCCGTCAAGTTTAGACAAGGTGACGCCCGATAAATTAACGACTTCTGAGAATTGTTGCGCCTGTGTCAATGCGTTTTGGCCTGTAGTGGCATCCAACACAATCATCACCTCATGTGGGGTGTTGGTGTCGAACTTTTGCATCACGCGTTGGATTTTATTCAGTTCGTCCATCAAATGATTTTGAGTATGTAAACGGCCGGCCGTATCTGCAATTAGAACGTCAATGTTTTTGGCTGAGGCAGATTGCATGGCATCGTAAATAACTGAGGCGGAATCTGCGCCTGTATCTTGCGCAATGACCGGAATGTCGTTGCGTTCACCCCAGACTTTAAGCTGTTCGACCGCTGCCGCTCGGAACGTATCTCCTGCTGCGAGCATGACTTTTTTTCCATCGCTTTGAAATTTCTTGGCAAGTTTACCAATCGTGGTCGTTTTACCGACGCCGTTGACACCCACCATCAAAATGACGAAGGGGCCTTCGTGTGTGTCTGGAATCGCCAGGGGTTGAGTGCTGGGCTCTAAGATCTCATTTAAATGAACTTTTAAGGCCTCAAATAGAGCTTGAGGGTCTTTTAACTCTTTTCGTGATACATCTTGAGTCAGGGCTTCAATGATGCGATCTGTTGTCTCGATGCCTACATCGGCACCGAGCAATATCATTTCAAGCTCTTCAAAAAGATCATCGTCAATGGTTTTTCGCCCTAGAAAAACGGTTGCGATGCCCTCAGATAATTGAGTACGAGTTTTGGTAAGCCCTTGTTTGAGGCGGCTGAAAAAGCCTTGTTTTTCAGTTTTAGGTTCGGACTTTTCAACCGCTGTTTCCGCGTCTAAAGCCTCGTCTTTTGGGGTTTCTTTGGATTTGAACAGTCCAAACATCCAGACCTCTAATATCGATATAATAATGTTGAAGTTAATTGCATAAGAATAGCAGAACCGGAGGTTCAATATGAAATTTTTGAAGCGTGTCGGGGTGGCTGTATCGATGATGGTGTCGTTGGTCGCACAAGCACAAGTTCATGAGTATCACTTGGATAACGGTATGAAGGTCTTAGTTAAAGAGGATCATCGTGCGCCAGTGGTTGTTTCTCAAGTTTGGTATAAAGTGGGCAGTAGCTACGAGCATAACGGGGTGACCGGTATTTCTCACATGCTCGAGCATATGATGTTCAAAGGAACGCATACTCACAAACCAGGTGATTTTAATCGAATTATTGCTGAAAACGGTGGCAGCGATAATGCATTTACAGGGCGCGATTACACGGCCTATTTCCAAACGCTTGAGGCCTCCCGTTTGAATGTGAGTATGGCCCTTGAGTCAGATCGTATGCGTAATGTCATCATTGTCGATGAAGAATTTCAGCCAGAGCGACAAGTTGTTCGAGAAGAGCGTCGTCAGCGTACGGATGATAATCCGGGTTCAAGACTTTACGAACAATTTTCCGCAACGGCCTTTTCAAGCAGTCCTTATCACCATCCTATCATTGGTTGGGCCGAAGACATCAATCATTACACAGTGGATGATTTGAAAGACTGGTATCGGGCGTGGTACACACCCAATAATGCGACATTGGTTGTAGTGGGTGATGTCGAACCGGATCGAGTGTTTGAACTGGCTAAAAAGTATTATGGTTCGATTGAGTCAGGCCCAGTCAGGGGTTTAAAACCGCAGCGTGAATTCACTCAAAATGGTGAACGCCGCATCCAATTGCATGATGATAAGGCGGTGAATCCATATTTGTTAATGGGATTTAAAGTGCCTTCGTTAGCAACCGTGGCTCCAGAGCAAGAGTGGGAAGTTTATGCGCTTGAGGTTTTGTCTGGCGTGCTTTCAGGTGGTCAAAGTGCGCGATTGCCAAAGTCACTGGTTCGGTCGGATAAAGTCGCATCTTCTGCTTCTGCAGGGTACAGCTTGTATGATCGAATGAATACTTTGTTTTTGCTGGATGCATCCCCATCGCAAGGTGTCACTCTAAATCAGCTTGAAACTCAAATTTGGACGCAGCTTAATCGATTAAAACAAACGCCTGTGGCAGAGAGTGAGCTTGAGAAGATCAAGGCTCAAGTGAAATCGAGCAGTATTTTTGAGAAAGACTCCATTTTTTATCAAGCGATGCAGTTAGGTCGTTTGGAAACGGTGGGTGTCGGCTGGCAGAAAGCGGATGAATACATCGAAAAAGTGAACGCTGTGACACCTGAGCAAATTCAGGCTGTAGCGCAAAAATATTTCAATAAAAGAACATTGACTGTAGGTGAGTTATTACCTGAGGAGGCACGCTGATGTTTCGTATGTTAATTGTATTTTTAGCTTTGTTTGCTCAAAGTTTGCAGGCTGCGCCACAAATTGAGCGTTTTGAAACGCAAAATGGCATCAATGTGCTATTTGTTGCGGCACCTGAATTGCCAATGGTGGATTTTCGTTTGGTTTTTGATGCGGGCTCTGCTCGTGATGGCGCGAACTACGGTATTGCAAATTTAACCAACCATATGCTGTTGAAAGGAACGCAAGATATATCCGAAGAGGAAGTTGTTGAGCGTTTTGAATCTATGGGCTCCGTAGCGAACACAGAGAGTTATAAAGACATGGCTGTAGTCAGTTTGCGCTCGATTACAGAAAAGCCAATATTAGATAAATCCATTGCATTGCTATCGACTCTTATTAAACAACCTGCGTTTGATGAGGCTGTGCTTTCTCGAGAAAAGCAACGACTTTTGCTGGCTTTCAAAGAGCAAGAAAAAAGTATTGATGCATTGGCTAATAAGGCTTTTATGAAGGCCTTGTACGCAGATCACCCATATGCTCATGGGTCCTCTGGAACGGCCGAGACGGTTGAGGCCTTAACGGCTGAAGACTTAAAAGTATTTTATAAACGCTTTTATGTGGGCAAAAATGCTGTTTTGGCCATTGTTGGGGATTTGACGCTTGAGCAAGCAAAGCAGTATGCCCAGCGCTTGACTGAGGGATTGGTGTCCGGAACAAAGCCGGCTGCTTTGAATAAACCTCAAGCTCAACCTGCGACGATGGAACATGTCGAGCTAAACACAACACAAACTCAGGTGAGCTTGGGGCATTTGGGGGTTGAACGAGGTCATCCGGATTATTTTGCCTTGTATCTGGGTAATCATGCTTTAGGTGGTTCAGGGCTTAACTCTCGATTGATGAAAGAGATTCGAGAAAAGCGTGGTCTGACTTATGGGGTCTATAGCTATTTCAACCCGATGCGTGAAGCTGGGCCTTTTATGATGAGTATGAAAACGCGCTCTGAAAAAGCAGAGGAAGCTGTTAGGGTGATGAAACAACAATTGCAGTCTTTTATTGAAACAGGTCCTACTGAAGAGGAATTGGTCTTTTCGAAAAAAAATATTACGGGTGGCTTTCCGCTCAAAATCAATGGCAACAGTAAAGTGATTCAATACATTGCTATGATTGGATTCTATGGCCTCCCGCTGGATTATTTGACAACGTTTAATGAGAAGATTAATTCGTTGAGTCGTGATGATGTAATGAAGGCTTGGAAAAAGCATATGAGTCTTGATAAATTGCACCAAGTGACGGTAGGGGATTCGAGTGAGAAATAAACCTAAGCGTGCGCAGCAAACGCTGCGCATTATTGGTGGTGAACATCGAGGTCGAACATACCCCTTTGTGAGCGCAGATGGTTTGCGCCCCACAACCGATCGAGTGAAAGAAACCTTGTTTAACTGGCTTCAGCTGTGGACGCCGGGTGCGCGCGTGTTGGATTTATACGCGGGCAGCGGGAGTTTGAGTTGGGAGGCTTGGTCTCGTCAGGCCTCGGAGGTTATGGCGATTGAGCGTAATCCATCGGCGGTGCGTGAATTAAAGTCGGTGAAAGAGCATTTGAAAGCGGATTCGGTGAGATTGATTGAAGGTGATTGCCAGTCGGTTTTGTCGTCGCAGAATTCAGAGAAGCCTTTCGATATTGTATTTATCGACCCTCCGTTTGCTGATGAACATTGGGTGAGTGTGTTGGATTTGTTAGAATCTCGCGGTTGGTTAGCGAAAAATGCGTGGGTGTATATTGAGCAACCGATTAAAACCCCAGTGCCGTCTGTTCCAGAGTTTTGGCGATTGCATCGAGAGAAGAAGGCGGGCCAAGTTATGGCGCGCCTATATCAGCGAGATAAAAATGAAGATTAAAGCCGTTTATCCTGGCACTTTTGACCCAATCACTAACGGTCATACAGACTTGATTCGAAGAGCCTCGAGATTGTTTGATGAAGTTGTGATTGCGGTGTCGACACATCCAGCTAAAAACCCATTATTTAGTGTGCCGGAACGGGTTGAAATGATTCAGTCAGTGACTGAATCAATGGATAATGTTTCGGTGCAATCATTTGATGGATTGTTGATTCGCTATGTGGAGCAACAAAATGCACAGGTTGTAATTCGAGGCCTTCGAGCGGTATCTGATTTCGAATATGAGTTTCAGATGGCATCGATGAATCGAAATTTGGATGATTCGATTGAAACCGTCTTTCTGACGCCTTCTGAGCAGAATACTTTTTTATCCTCTTCAATGGTGAGAGAGGTTGCTCGATTGCAAGGTGATGTGTCTTCGTTTGTTGCGCCTGAAG
>JAAZVR010000005.1 GCA_018623305.1 Thiotrichales bacterium
AACAAATCGGACTGGCCTTGCTGAACACTCAACAAGCCTAATAACATCGGTGGCAATTCTGTATGCTGCTGCAAACTATCCTTTAGACTTGATCCCTGTTCCAACTGATGTGGCAATGCAGAAAAAAGAGTGTGTAATGTCGGGTGCCTCAATTCATGCGCACTTAATTTCAAAGCCCTTTTCAATGACACATTCGAAGCATTCAACAAGCGCATACTTTCACTCCAGCGATACAACTCCATTGCATACCAAAGACGACGCACAACAGGCACCCTAGAAAGCCATCGACTCCAAAAAACACGTCCCTTTTTAGACAACAACCCCAAACCCAATAAAACCACAATCAACAAGGCCTCCAAGCCCATCGATTGAATGCCGTGCGCAAACGCGAGTAAACTAATCGAACTCCAACCTAACGTCTCTTTCGGCAAGGCTTGCTCAAACTGAGGTACTAGAAAGACCATCAAAACCCCAAGCAAAATACTCAAAAGGCCTAACAACATCAAAGGATAGGTCAGCACTTTAAAGAGCAACATACGCCAACGATTTTGCCGTTCAAGCCAAACCATCAAGGCCTGCGTTGCCGCCTGTAAACTTTGCCCCTCATCGACCGTCCTCAACACCCTTACCACAGTGATACCCAAAGCACGCTCAAATACTTTAAAAGCCTCGCCCACACTTTGACCTTGAGAAACGCGAAGACGCAATTCGTCACACAACCTCCGAGCCTCCTTCTTAGTTTGCGATTCAATCAATAAATCCAACCATTGCTGCGTGGATAAATGCATTTCACTTAAACGGTTAAGCAATTCCATAAACACCAACCGCTCACTGATAGACCAAACCTTAGCCACCCAGAACCCTCTTCACTTCTTCCAAAGAGGTTTTACCGTTCGCCACCCACGTTTTAGCCTGATCCAGTAAAGTACTGGGCTTCTGGATCGACTCCAGCGAGACCCATTCTAATAACGGCGCACGCCCCTGATACTCCCCTAGCTCATTCAAAACCCTTAACAAACGTTGATTCAAAACCCCGACCAAAGCCTCGCTCAACATTCGCTCGGTTAACCCCAAGTCCAGCAATCTCAACCACACTTGACGAGCCGAATCTGCATGCACCGTCGCCACCACCAAGTGCCCCGTCATCGCCGCACGAATGGCAGCGGCGGCGGTTTTCTCATCTCGAATCTCACCAATCAGCAACACATCCAAATCCTGACGTAACAAAGCTCGAACGCCTTCATAAAATCCAAAACCTAATGCTTCATTAATCGATGTTTGACGAACACCTTCGAGGTCATATTCAATCGGGTCTTCCAACGTCGCAATCACACGTTCTTCAACATCCATACTTTGAATCAACGCGCACAAAGTTGTGGTTTTCCCACTTCCCGTCGGCCCACACATCAAAATCAACCCTGAACTTAACTGAGCCAAAGCGCGTAATTGATCTGCTAAATCGTCCGTTAAATTTAAATGTTCAATGCTTAATTGCTGCTGCCGCATTCGCAACAAACGAACCACCGCGGACTCTCCACTCGCGACTGGCATCACAGAAACACGACAATCCAGTTGAGTAAATGAGCGTTGCCACTGAAAACGACCGTCTTGAGGCAATCGTTGCTCGGTCACATCCATATCCGACAAAACCTTCAAACGCACCAATAAAGCCGACCAAGCCTCACACTCAATCACGTGCGCGCAACGCATCACCCCATCAATTCGATACCGCACATTGACCCACTGAACCTTAGGCTCAAAATGAATATCGGAGGCATTTTTCTGCAAAGCCTCTTTCAGTAATTCGTCTAAAACATCAACCGCGTTGTAGGCCTCACTCACTTCATTAAGTGGCATTAAAAAGTGGGCGCGGCCAGCATACTCAGCCAACAATCGCTCGCTCAACTCATGTGCATCCGCCCAATACAATAAAATCGATTTTTCATATCCCATGACTTGCTGTAATCGATACAAAATATCTTCAGGCGTTTTTTTCGAACGCGCGATATGCGCACCTTTCTCATCCACTTTAAATACCCAAATTTGGTGTTCTAAAGCGAAGGCCTCAGACACAAAATCACTGGCAATTCCTTGACTCAAAACGCGCGTTAAATCCAATTCCTCACTCATGCCCAGGCCTTTGCTCCATCCATCGTTGAATCTCATACGTCAATTGCAATAAATCATGGTATTTATTCATATCAAAGGGGTCATACCACAGAGCCCAAATGCCTTCTGCGAGCGCCCAAGGCAAGACCAAAGTCAAACCAATGCCCAACCACTTCATCGAACTGCCTTAACCGACATCAATAACACCAATTCCGTGGTCTTTTTTTCACGCGCCTGAAAATGATTCACATCCCATTCTCCTGGAAGGCTCTGTGCTTGCTCACGCCACGCGTCCTGCATCAAACCGCCCATCATGATGGAATCGCCTTCTTGCAAAGACAGCATTAAATCCATTTCTCGAGACCGCACCACAGGCACCCGACTCACAACGCCCGCATCGGCCAAACTGGGATTCGGATCGCTTTGATAGTCCACGACTCGAGACAAACTCGGACGAACATTCAGCATCACTTGATGAGATTCATTAATCGACGGCGTTAAAGCCAACACAAACCCAACAGGCACGGTATGCAGCTCCGTTGAAAACTGAGCCAAAGTCTGCGTTTGAGATTGAGACGTTTCCGCATCCGTTGTGAAATACACTAAATGATCAACCACTTTCATCAATGACGTTTGGTGATTCAATAAGCGCAATTTCGGTTTCGACACCACATTGGACTGCCCCATTTCATTCAATAAACGAAGACCTAAATCCAAATTCCATTGCCCTTGCAAAACATAATTCAAAAGAGCCGTCCCCGATTGAGGAGAACCCACCTGATTCTGAGAAGCACTCAACCGTTTACCCATCACCGACCAATCAATCCCCGCTTGAAATTGTTCGCTCAACTCCACTTCCACCACCGTCATTTCAACCCAAACCTGCCGATTGGTAGCCTGATGAATCTGACTCAAAACTCGGGTAATACGGCGATGCCCAAACCAATCTGAATGCACTACAACCATGCCAGCTTCAGGCATCAAAACATAATGTTCAGATTGCAAAATGGATTGAAAAAAGGCCTCCAAACGTCCCCATAACGATTGTTCCGATTGATTCTGAATTCGTGTTTGGCTTTGCCCCATAGGGTCATCATTTTGATTCCCAACCGACATCTGCATGCTTTGTGTGGATTGACGAACGCCTGGCAAGGCCTGCACCGTATAACTTTCCCAATAGGTTTTTTCCTGCAAAAACACATATCGACCGCCTTGTTTTTGAAGGCCTAAATCAAGGTGTTGAGCCAATAAAGCCATCGCCTCATCCACACTGGCGTGATTTAAAGATAAAGTCACTAACATTTCAGTCTCTACAGGCAACTGGTATTCGACTTGATATAAGCGCGCCCACAAGTCCAAAACAGCCCTAACTGGCATCGACTCCAAATGAAAATCCAAACGCACTTCAGTGACTGCCTTTGAGGATTCTGAAACAGGCTTTGAACTTGCAACCAAGGGCGAATCAATAGAATTCATCTTAGACATACTGACCCCCTTCGCACACCCTGACAAAATCCCAATCAATAAAACATTTATGAACCATTTCATTATCAAAACCAACGCTTAATTTAACTAACATTATATTGTTTTATTAAATTCATGCAAAGGTTTTTAAACGTCGAACAGCGGACTCGTTTAAAATTGGAGGAATTTATTGTTTATTTATAGGTATATCTCCATGTCGGAATTGACTGATAGCATCCAAAAGATCCGTAATATCGCGATCATCGCCCACGTTGACCACGGTAAAACCACACTGGTTGACCAACTTCTAAAACAATCGGGCACATTCGATGAGCGTAAAGACATGGGTGACCGAGTCATGGACTCAAACGACCTAGAACGTGAGCGTGGAATCACAATCTTGTCGAAAAACACGGCAATTCGTTGGAACGATTACCGAATCAACATCGTTGATACTCCGGGACACGCCGACTTCGGTGGTGAAGTTGAGCGTGTATTGTCGATGGTTGATTCAGTATTGCTATTGGTTGACGCGGCAGAAGGCCCTATGCCTCAAACACGTTTCGTAACGCAAAAAGCGTTGGAACGTGGTTTGTGTCCAATCGTTGTTGTAAACAAAATCGACCGTAACGGTGCCGATCCTGAAAACGCAATCAACTTGACGTTTGACCTATTCGACCAGTTGGGCGCAACAGACGAGCAGATGGATTTCCCAATCGTTTACGCTTCAGCAATCAACGGCTACGCAAACTTGGATGAAAATGCTCGTGAAGGCGACATGACACCGTTGTTCCAAACAATCGTGGACGAAGTTCACCACCCAATCGTTGATCCAGAAGGCCACTTCCAATTGCAGGTTATCTCTTTGGGTTATGACAACTTCGAAGGCGTTATCGGTACAGGCCGTATCAAGCGCGGTACGATAAAACCAAACACTCAGTTGACTCTAATCAATGACGCAGGCGAAACACGCAATGTGCGTATGTTGAAAGTGTACGGTTTCTTAGGTCTTGAAAAAGTTGAAACTCAAGAAGCAACCGCGGGCGACATCATTGCATTCACAGGTATTGATAACTTACGTGTATCAGACACGCTATGTCACCCAGATATGGTTGAGGCTTTGGATCCGTTGACAGTTGATGAACCAACGATTTCGATGGATTTCGAAATCAACACATCTCCGTTTGTCTCTCAAGATAAAGATACAAACTTTGTAACGAGCCGTGAATTGTGGGACCGCCTACAAAAAGAATTGATCTATAACGTAGCGCTACGTGTAGAAAACACTGAAGACCCTAACCGTTTCAAAGTGTCTGGCCGTGGTGAGCTTCACTTGTCAGTCCTAATCGAAACGATGCGTCGTGAAGGTTACGAGCTTTCGATCGGTCGTCCTCAGGTTGTTCAAAAAGAAGTGAACGGCGTCATGATGGAACCGTACGAAGAATTAACAATCGACGTTCAAGAAGAGCATCAAGGTACCATCATGGAAAAATTGGGTACGCGTAAAGGTATGATGCAAAACATGGAATTGGATGGCCAAGGTCGTGTGCGTATTGCTTACATCATCCCAGCGCGTGGCTTGATCGGTTTCCGTACTGAGTTCCTAACATCGACTCAAGGGACTGGAATCATGGCTCACACATTCCACAACTACGGCCCAGTGATCGCTGACATCGTAGGTGAGCGTTTGAATGGTGTATTGATTGCCAATGCAACGGGTAAAGCGTTGACAAACGCCCTATTTAACTTGCAGGATCGTGGTAAGTTGATGGTTGGTCACGGTGAAGACGTTTACGAAGGTCAAGTTATCGGTATTCACAGCCGTTCAAATGACTTGGTTGTTAATGCCCTTAAAGGTAAGCAATTGACGAACGTTCGTGCATCAGGTACAGATGAAGCTCAGGTTTTGGTTCCAAAAATTGATTACACATTGGAACAAGCTCTTGAATTCATCGATAACGATGAGTTGGTTGAAGTAACACCAAACAGCATCCGTATTCGTAAGAAATTATTAACGGAAGCTGAGCGTAAACGCGCAGGTCGTGCAAACAAATGATTGCACTGCTGCAACGAGTTTTAGAATCTAAAGTCGTTGTAGAAGGTCAAACCCTCGGACAAATAGACCAAGGTTTGACCGTCCTCGTCGGCGTTCAAAAAGGCGACACACAAGCAAAGGCGGACAAGTTACTTGACCGCCTTTTGCATTACAGGGTCTTTGCTGACGAAAACGACAAAATGAATCTTGATCTTCAACAAGTTCAGGGCGACCTACTTCTAATTCCTCAGTTCACACTCGCCGCGAACACACATAAGGGACGCCGTCCTAGTTTTGATTCCAGCGCGCCACCAGGAGAAGCGGAGGCCTTGTTTAACTATTTTGTTGCACAAGCCAAAGCGCGGTACGCGTTGGTTGAAACAGGGCAGTTCGGCGCGGATATGAAAGTTCATATTCTCAATGACGGCCCTGTGACTTTCTGGCTGGAAACATAGGAGCGATTGATGCCTGTTGAACCGTCCATTCAACAATTCGATTTAACTCGACGCAGTGAGCGCATTAAGCGCGCGATTGCTGCGACCCGTCCTGCCTTTTTAACTGCCTCACTTATTCCTGTCACACTAGCATTCAGCCTCATGCAGCAACAAACTGGCGAATGGCCAATGGCGCTGTATATCGCTGTAATGCTCTGCGTCGGACTGATTCACGCAGGCGCGAACACCATCAATGATTATTTCGATCACAAAAACGGAACCGATTTGCACAATGTCGATCGGATTTATCCGTTTACAGGTGGCAGCCGAATGATTCAAAATGAAGTGATTTCGCCACAAGAAATGCGTTCTTTGAGCTTTTTATTGCTCGGTTCAGGCGTATTTTTGGGTTTAATGATTGGCTTACTGATTGAACCGAATGTTTTGTGGTTTGGTGTTGTAGGCCTTGTTTTAGCCTATTTTTATTCCGCGCCACCGTGTTTGGTCTGCAAAGGCCTTGGCGATGTGGTGATTGCTGTGTGTTTTGGGCTTTTACCCATGCTCGGTATTTTTACTTTAATGCACGGCACGGACTGGCAAGCCATGTTGCATCAAGCGACCGTGATGGGATTACTCACAGCAGCTATTTTGTGGGTCAATTCAATACCAGATATGCAGGCGGATATTAAAGCGGGCAAACAAACCTTAGTGGCGCGTTTAGGGCTTTGCTATGCACAATGGGCATTGGCTTTACTCTCGACACTCAGTACAGCGTATGCAATTCAATTAACGAGCTTTGCTTGGATCTTAACACTCCCACTAGGCCTTATCTTTCTGGGCTTAGTACGCAACAAACTGCAATTGAGCATAATCGGTGTACTTATGCTGCACACTTTAGGTGGCCTCTGCCTAATGGCAGAGAACCTTGTATAATGCTGAAAAAAATTTAAGGACACACCATGGCTTTAGCGCTGACAAAAGACATCACAGATGAAATTAAACATGACGCCAAAATCCCACATGAATGGTTTATGGGTAATATCGGCTTGTTACATATCGTATTACCGATCGGTCTCCTAAAATTTGGCGATGCAACGATTGCACTTGCTTTGCCGATGGCACTTTCAATGGTTTGGATTGGCTTGACGTATTTAAAAACACAAAAAACATGGAAAACTAAAAATTGGTATGTGGCTGCCAACTGGCAGGTTTCACTCAATCGATACAAAATCCTTATGATTGCCTACGCAGTTACATGGATTATTATTGGACTGGGAATGCTCATCGCTTCAACTTCATCTGGCTCAATGCAAGGCATCATGGAAACGGTCTTTACGCGAATCGCTGCTATTCCGACCTTTATCATGGTCGTTGTGATGTTCGTCTTGGAATCAGGTGCGATGTTTGATGTCACCAAAGGCGGGATTTCAGAAAAAATTATCGAGAAATTTCCACCGCCTGAAGACATGGTATTTGAAAAGGAAAAACATTAATGAATTACATTAAAAAGCACCCATGGACATGGGTTTTAATCGGTAGCTTAATGTTGTGGTTGGCGACCTTTTTCATGCCGGACAAAACCGCGAATGATTCGATTAACAATCTACCGTGGAAAAGCCAAGTTCTGCCGAATGGTCACCACAAAGCTCTAGGGCTTACGACACATGAGTCGACACTCAAAGAAGCCATGCACCAGTACGGGCGTGAAGTGGATGTCAAAATGTTTATGGATGCCAGCGGCCGTATGGACATCGAGGCCTTTTTTGATGCAATTCGTATTGCAGGCTTGGGCGCGAAATTGATTATTCGTTTGGACGTGCCGGAGAAGCACAAACAAGCCATTTTTGATCGCGGACTTGAAATCATGAAGCAAGAAACGGGCAATTGGACAATCGAACTGACACCTGCTGATCGTAATGAACTGATGGATTATCCGATTAATTTGATGACTTTGATTCCTAAAACAGATTTAGATGGAGACATTATCAATAATCGATTTGGCGTTCCAGACAGCAAAACGCCAGACCCGACGAATCCAGCGTTAATACACTGGCGTTATATTGATCGACAAATGAACATCATCGTCGACCCTAAAGCAAAAGAAATTATTGAATATTATTGAAAAGTCGATGATACAATTCCCTTAAATTTTTTAGGGGAATTGGGTTATTAAGAGCCCTTATAACACTGCGTGAAACCAATCCAAGTCTATCTTTTAATTGCGCTTGCAACACTGATTGAAGCCATTAACCGAGGATAACCATCATGATCCGTCAGCTACTTTATACCTCATTCAGTGATGATTTAACCGAATCAAAAATTTTGGAATTACTGGATCAATCTCGTCAAAAAAACCACTCCAATGACATTACTGGCATCCTGCTCTACAACGATGGTATTTTTTGCCAGTTATTGGAAGGCGACAGTGATGCTATTGGCGAATTGTTTGAAAAAATCTCCAATGACTCTCAACACTCTCATGTTTCAATCGTGCTGGATCATGAAGTGGATGAGCGCTTATTCAGTAACTGGGAAATGGGTTTCAAACTTTTTGATGCAGGGACTCAGCCCGACATCGAGGGGTGGTCAGATTTCTTAGAAAACCCAGAAGGCACATTGAATACGCTTAAAGCCAATTCCAATGTGATCTTAAGTTATTTAGAAACCTTCAAACAAACGCTTTAATCATCATCGTGCAAAATACGATGCGCTTCGCCATCCATATCGTCGTATTGACCTGATTTCGCAGCCCAAATAATTGCTAGAACTGCGAGCAGCCCTACGACTAGCATGCTGGGAATTAACCAGTAAATAACGTCCATCGTTACCTCTTTTTAAATTTTCTCAAGCGTGCCGCATTACCAATCACAAGTAAAGAACTGAGAGGCATTGTAATTGCAGCTATCATCGGCGTTAAGACCGCTGACATCGCCAACGGCACCATTATTATATTGTAAGTAATTGATAAACCAATATTTTGCTTGATCGTTTTAAGTGTGCGTTGCGAAAGCAAACGTGCGTTGTAAACGTCCACCAATTTGGAATTCATCAATACAATATCTGCACTGTCCATAGATACATCCGTACCTGAGCCAATGGCAATACCCACATCCGCTCGTGCTAAGGCTGGTGCATCATTGATACCATCTCCCACAACCGCGACTGTTTTCCCTTGCGCTTGAAGCTTTTGCACGACTGCGTCTTTTTCAGAGGGCAATACTTCTGCAATCACTTCCATACTGGCATTCAGCTCTTGAGCGATCGAATGCGCTACAGCAGCTCGATCACCACTCAACAAAGTCATGCCGATGCCTTCATTTTTAAGCGCCGCCATCAATGCCTGAGCATCTTCTCGTAAGGTATCAGCAATCACAATCACGCCTTGCGCCTGCCCATCAATTGCTAACCAAACACAGGTATGGCCTTTAGCTTCTTCCAGATCGACCTCAGCAGACCAATCAGAGAGATCATCCACCTCCAAACCTTTCATCCAAGACTGCGAACCTAAATACACACTCTGATTATTCACAATCGCTTCAACACCTTGCCCTGGATGAACTTTAAACTCACCCAATTCGGCTTGAGATACCTGTTTCTCTTCAAAATAAGTTTTGATTGCGAGAGCAATGCTGTGTTCCGAACGCTGCTCAATCGCATAGATTGACGAAGCAAATTGTTCAACGTTTCCGAGTGTTTTAACTACCGACATTTCACCTTTGGTTAAAGTGCCTGTCTTGTCAAAAATAATGTGGTCCACACTCGATAAAGTTTCAAGCACTGCGCCATTTTTGACAAAAATACCTAATTTCGCGGATACCCCTGAAGCTACAGCAATCGCCATCGGTGTAGCCAAACCAAAGGCACACGGACAAGTGATAATCAACACAGCTGTAGCCGCCAGAATCGCGGTATTTACATCAAACTGCAACCAATACAACAACGACGCTGTCGCAAGCGTTAAGGTTGTAGTGACAAAGTAAGGAATAATTTTATCGGCGGTGCATTGAATCGGTGCTTTAGAATTTTGCGCCTCTTCGACCAAGGCAATAATGCGTCCCAACGCAGTGTCTTGAAGAATACTTTGTACTTTTACAGTAACAGTGCCATTAAGATTTATCGTACCCGCAGATACTTCGTCGCCTTCGTATTTGTGAATCTCACGAGACTCGCCCGTCAACATGGATTCGTTGACTTGTGTACTGCCTTCTTTGATAACTCCATCGACTGGAAATTTTTCGCCTGGTTTAATGCGAACCCAATCACCCTTTTTGATTAAACGAATCGGTAGGATTTTTTCCTCACCGTTTTCGATTTTCAATGCGACTTTTGGCTGCAAATCCATCAATCGCTGTGTCGAATCCACGGCTTTTGTTCGTGAAATGGCTTCTAGGTATCGCCCGACTAAAAGCAACAGCATCAGGTCGATCAGTGTATCGAAATACACATCCCCTTCGGGTACATAAATCGTAATGTACAGTGAATAAAAATAGGTTGTCAGCAAACCAATACTGATGGGAACATCCATACCCAAACGGCGACTCCTGATTGCATCCCAAGCGCCTTTTAAGAAAGGATAACCGGAGTAAATCAGCGTCGGTGTTGCAATACCAAACGCAACCCAATGGAAGAAGTTTTTGAACTCACCCTCATCCGCTCCCGTGTAAAGGGAAACGGCAATCCACATGATGTTCATCATCGCAAATGCGGCAAAGGCCACGCGATAGAGCAAAGCACGGTTTTGTTTTTTCAATGCCGCTTCGGCATTATTTGGGTCAAATGGAACCACCGAATAGCCCACGTTTGCAAGTTTTGAAATGATAGTTGAAAGTTGGATTTGTCGATTATCCCAACGGATTTTGACTCGCTTGGATGTGAGATTCACATTACCAAACTTAACACCGTCCAATTTCGCCAATGTCGATTCAATCAGCCATACACAAGCGGCACAATGAATCCCTTCGGCTAATAAGTGAATTTCTCGAATATCACCCAAGTTCTGTGTGAATTCGGACTGAACTTCATCGTAATCATAAAGTTCGACGTTTTTAGGAGGTGGCGGCGGAGGAGCGAGTAACTCTCCATCTGCTGTTCGCTGATAAAAACTCTCCATCCCTGCTTCATGAATTGCTTCACAAACCGAAGCGCAGCCAATACAGCAGAATGTTTGCTCTTCACCTTTGATATCACGGTGAACAGGCTCATTTTCAGGAACCGCTAATCCACAGTGATAGCACTGCTCACTCATTCAGCATGCCTACGTATACACGGCGACCAATTTCAAATACATCATCACCTTTTTCAGCAACGGCAATCGTGTCCCAGATACCTTTGATCGGGAATCTCACTTGAGCTTGATAGACACCTGCGCCAACAGGTTTGTATTCAACTGAAAAATCATAGGCCTTATTGGATGGTCGGTAAATAAACAAAGTGACTTTAGCACCATCAATCGGTGTACCAGTTTTATCCTTTAATGTGATAAAGCTTTCGTGAGCAACGTCTTTCTTTAGGTTCTGAAGATCTACTTTTAGATCCCAACCCATTTCATCCATGCGCTTGTTTTTTTCAATGGTTGTACCGTAGTTTTTACCCTTTTCGTAAAAGTCTTCAATTACCAGGCCAGAGAATCCACTAAAAGCCAATGAAATCATAAATACATTGACCATTAGAACGACGGCTAGAATGGCGAACCACCCAATAACAAATGGACTTTTCCAAGCCGGAATATTGCGTTCTTTTTGTTCAGTCATAAATAGCTTTCCTTATTTTTTGGGCTATTTTAACAGCTATTTCCGGTAATAAAAAAAGCCTTTTGGTCTCCCAAAAGGCTTTTTATTTTATAGAGTTATCAATTTTCTAATTAATAACGAGGCCCAATGAACATTGAGTCATAAATAACTTTTTGTTCAGGATTATCAACGTTGTAGGCCTTAATTTTAATCGGTGTTGATTCACCACTGAGGTTACGCTTTGGTGCTTTTACAAATGCACTTAAACCATGAACATTACCCGGTTGAACTTCAATCAAGCCATCAACGCCAGTCATACGAATTCCTTCGATGCCTTCAACACTTAGCTCTACGTTCATGACCTTATCAGTTTTATTCACAACCTTTATCGTATATTTGTTTTGAACTTCACCTGTACTTAGCTGAACAAATAATGGGTTTCGTTCATGCAAGACATTCATCGTCATTGGCGCCATCGCAATAAAGCCATATAGAATACCTGCAAACGCAGCCGCCATAATCGTACTGTAAACAATGACACGTGGTCGTTTGTAAATCGGCGGTAATTCAACACCCGCAAAGTCTGCAATAGATGCATATCGAACCAAACCACGTGGTTTTTTCAATTTATCCATAACAGAATCACACGCATCAATACATAATCCACAAGTGATACAACCATATTGCTGACCTTGACGAATATCAATCCCTGTCGGACACACGGCCACACATAAGTTACAGTCGATACAGTCACCTTGTTTGGTCGCTTCATCTTCCGTATCTTTTTTCGAACGCTTTAGACGACCACGCGGCTCACCACGGTCTTTATCATAGGTTGGCATAATCGTTTCTTGGTCAACCATTGCACCTTGAATACGCGCGTATGGACAGACCCACAAACAAATTTGCTCACGCATAATACCGGCTGCCAAGTACGTCAGAATACCGATCACTAATAACTCAGCCCAAACATACCCGCTCGCCGTTAAAGTAAACAACTGACCCCATAATTCGAATACATCGACGAAGTATGCAATAAATGAAAATGCAGTCATGAATGAAATAAATAACCATGCAGAGTGTTTTAAAACACGTTTTTGCAGTTTTTCCATATTCATTGGCTGCTCATCCAACTTTTGACGCTTATGTGGCTGACCTTCGATCTTTTCTTCAATCCATGTAAATACGTCTGTCCACACGGTCTGGAAACAAAAATAACCACACCACACACGACCTGCAATCGCGGTAGAAACCGCCAAAAGCAATGCGAAAAATAAAAGAATCAGAGACAACATCCAGATATCTTGTGGAAGAATCGTTAGACCAAAGATATTAAATTGACGGTTAGGAATATCCCATAGGATCGCTTGCTCACCATTCCAGCGCATATATGGGCCAACAAATAAGATAATCCAGAAGCTAGCCGCCCACCATTTAAAATTACGGAAGAACCCGCCAATTCGTTTTGCATGTACCTTACCCTGTCCTGTATTGACAGGCAGAATCTCGATACCAATCTCTTCTAATGTTTTAGATGAATTATTTGACGCATTGTCAGACATCATCGTCTCCCTTTTATTTTTAATAACAGATGAATTCTATCTAAATAACCCTACTTTCACTATGAATTAATTTTTACCCTTATGTTAAGTTTTTTTTATGAGGAATCCGAAACATAAAAAAAGGGAGCCTAAGCTCCCTTTTAATTAGATTAATGCTGAATTGATTAATCTTCTTTGCTGTCCAAGCTGCGGAATGTTTTCCATGCATATGCAACGAAAACAACTACCGAGATAGCAACCATTGCTAAAGACACCCAAAGAACCATATCGCTATTTAATTCATTCATAGCATTACTCCTTTATTATTCACCACCACCAAGACGGTGAACATAAACAGACAATCGCTTAAGATCTTTGTCAGACAAACGACCTGCAAACGCTGGCATTACCGCATAACGAGTATTTTCGTTAGCTTGGTTTACACCATATTTAATTGTACGAATCATAGACTCTTTGTAATCGCCCGCTGAGAAGCGACGAATACCGTCTGATAGATTTGCAGCACCCATGAAGTCACGCATTGCAGCCATCGGTTTACCCGTAGCACCGTGACAACCCGCACAACCACTGCCCATGAACAATGACTTACCTGCAGACACAGATGCATCACCTTCACGACCTTCACTCATTGCGATTAGATAATCAGCGATTTGGCCAATTTTCTCATCACCCAAGTGAGCGTATGCTGGCATGTTACCTTTACGACCTTGAACAAGCGTCTTGTAAATTGTTTGAGCATTACCGCCAAACAACCAATCATCATCCGCTAGTACCGGGAAGTCAGGGTTACCTGCACCACCTGTGCCGTGACATGCTGCACAGTAATCACCGAATAATGCTTTCGATGTTTTCTCTGCGTACACAGCCAAATCTTGGTTTTTCAAGATTTCAGCAGGTGACAACTCTTCCAACATTTTTTCTTGCTCAGCGAACTCACGAGCACGGTAAGCATTCAATGTTTCAAAGTCTTCTTTATATTCACGATATGCAGTCCAACCCGCAACACCTTGAGTATGACCTGTTGGTGTTGGAATTGTTGGGTAGTAAATCGCATACACGATAATCATGATGAAACCCATATACTGAGCCAGCATCCACCATAGTGGTGGCGGGTTATCTAATTCACGGATATCTTCGTCCCAAATGTGACCTGTATTGCCTTCATCTGGCCAAGGATTATGTCCAGCCATATTAACTCCTTAATCTTCGTCCAAAGGGATAAAGCGTTGCTTTTCCAAATGTTTTCTATTCTTAGGACGAAATGTGTAAAAGTACGCAATCGCCATCAAAATAAAGACCACAACACTGGAAATAAACCCAACCCAATCATTGGTAGTGAATGCACTCCAGTCAGTGTGAAAGTAGCTTGCTATATCCATCTTCTATACCTGTTATTATTGGCGATATACCTTGGAATCATCCAATTTCACCATGGTACCTAGAATTTGTAGGTAAGCGACCATAGCGTCCATTTCAGTTTTTCCTTCCAACATCGCGTCTGCGTTAGCAATTTCTTCATCCGTGTATGGAACGCCCATTACACGCATCATTTCCAAACGTTTTTTCATATCACGCTTTTCACCGAAGAAATCTTCATTCGCCATGTTTTCAGCTAACCAAGGGTATGCTGGCATAACAGACTCAGGCACAACGTCTTTCGGACGCATCAAGTGCATTACCTGCCACTCATCTGAGTATTTGCCACCCAAGCGAGCCAAGTCAGGGCCTGTACGCTTAGAACCCCACAAGAATGGGTGGTCGTACATAGACTCAGTTGCCAATGAGAAGTGACCGTAACGCTCACGCTCATCACGGAAAGGACGAATCATCTGTGAGTGACAGATGTGACAACCTTCACGCTGGTATAAATCACGACCCGCTAATTCAAGCGGAGTGTATGGACGAACACCGTCACCTGCTTTCCAATCAGCTACTTTCCATTCACCTTTAGCATCTTGTGCATAAAGCTTCTTGTCAGATGTGATTGAGCCGTCAGCGTTCTGAACCAATTTACGATCCCAAACTAATTCTGGGAACTGTTCATTTGATGGATTACCCAACTTATCTTGAACCGTGCCGTCTACAGCATTCTCAAGATAGAACAATGGAACGATTTGTACGATACCCGCTAATGATACAGCCAAAGCCGTCGCAAGCATCAATCCAAAGACGTTACGCTCGACTCTATCCTGCATATGCTTAGGCTTGTCGTCATGATCAGCCATATGTCTCTCCTTAACCTTATTCTTATTATGCGTTGGCAGTTACAGCAGCTTCACGACGGCTTTTCGCTGTCGCCAAAGTCATTGCTACGTTGAACAACATCACTACCGCACCAGACCAGAATACTAGACCACCAATCGTACGCAATGCGTAGTATGGGTGCATCGCTTCAACTGATTCTGCGAATGTGTATGCCAAAGTACCGTACTCATCGTACGCACGCCACATCAAGCCTTGCATGATACCTGATACCCACATCGCAACGATGTAAAGCACTGTACCGATTGTCGCCATCCAGAAGTGAACGTTGATCAATTTCATTGAATACATTTCTGTATTCCAAAGCTTCATAACCATGTGGTAGATCGAACCGATTGCAACCATTGCAACCCAACCCAATGCACCTGAGTGTACGTGACCGATTGTCCAGTCAGTGTAGTGAGACAATGCGTTTACTGTCTTAGCCGCCATTACAGGACCTTCGAAAGTCGACATTGCGTAGAATGCCAAAGACATAACTAGGAAACGCAAGATGTAGTCTGTACGTAGACGGTCCCACGCACCTGAAAGTGTCAACATACCGTTAAGCGCGCCACCCCATGAAGGAATGATCATAGCCAAAGAAATAACCGCACCCAATGAACCTGTCCAATCTGGCAATGCTGTGTACTGCAAGTGGTGAGCACCCAACCAAACGTAACCGAACATCAATGCCCAGAAGTGGATTACCGATAGACGGTAAGAGTAAATAGGACGTTGAGCTTGCTTAGGAACGAAGTAGTACATCATACCTAGGAAACCAGCAGTCAAGAAGAAACCTACTGCGTTATGACCCCACCACCACTGAATCATGGCATCTTGAACGCCGGCAAACATTGAATATGATTTCCACATGCTTACAGGAATTGACAAGTTATTTACCAAGTGTAGGTAAGAAACCATTACGATGAAACCAAGGTAGAACCAGTTCGCTACGTAAATATGAGAATGCGTTTCTTTGTTACGAGAAGCGATTGTCATTACGAAGTTGAATAGGTATGCAACCCACGTCACTGTAATCATCATATCGATTGGCCATTCCAACTCAGCGTATTCTTTAGACTGAGTCAAACCCAAAGGAATAGTGATAACCGCCGCAACGATGATCAAGTTCCACATCCAAAATTGGAACCAAGCCAATTTATTCGAGTATAGACGAACACCATTTGTACGTTGAACAACATACAAAGAAGTCGCCATTAGTGCTGAACCACCAAATGCAAATACAACAGCATTTGTGTGAAGAACACGCAAGCGCGCGAACGTAATCTCAGCAATATCATAGTTCAGGAAAGGCCACGCAAGCTCAGCTGCTGCGTATACGCCGATACCTGTACCGACCACGAGATAAACGACGGCCATAAAAGCAAAGGCTTTTACAACACTGTCGTTATATTTTGTTTGTACTGCAGTTTCCACGGCAGAACCCCCTTAACACAAGTTATTAAAAAAACTCCCGATACGAATTTTACGCTCATTCCCCTACAAAATACAGGGATAAGGCCGTCAGGCACACAAAAATAGCTTATTGACCCATAAACTTACGTTATGAGAGCTTTCGATCGAACTTAAAAAAACCTGAACATTCTATAGGATTTAGCCCACAAACCCAATCCAAAAATCGAATTCACAACGATAAAAACGATTGATAAGGCCGACACATTTATATCTCATACGATATTCAGTAGAATACTCTGATTATTCACATAGAAGCATAGGACATCGTCATGGGCACGACTCGTACAGGCCAAGTTGAGAGATCAACGCTTGAAACTAAAATCAAAGTCAGCGTTAATTTAGACGGCACGGGAAAAGGTACGTTTAATACTAAGATTCCTTTCTTAGAACACATGCTTGAGCAAATCTCACGACACAGTTTGGTTGATATTGATGTAATGTGTGATGGCGACATTCATATTGATGACCACCACTCAACTGAAGACATCGGTATTGCTCTAGGTCAAGCCTTTAACCAAGCCATCGGCGATAAAAAAGGCATTTACCGATATGGTCATGCTTATGTACCATTGGACGAAGCTTTGTCGCGCGTAGTGATTGACTTCTCAGGTCGCCCGATGTTGTGTTTTGAAGCCGACTTTCCAAGCGAGAAAATTGGTCGCTTCGATACCGAGCTGGTTCGTGAATTCTTCCAGGGTTTCACCAACCATGCAGGTGTAACACTTCACATGGATAACATTCGTGGCATTAATTCACACCACATTGCAGAAACGCTTTTTAAGGCCTTCGGTCGCGCAGTACGTGCAGCAATCAGCGCTGATCCACAAATGTCAGATGTCATTCCTTCAACAAAAGGCATGCTATAAATGAATACGATTGCGATTGTAGATTATGGCATGGGTAATCTTCGCTCAGTTGCTCAAGCGGTTGAACACGTTAAACCCGACAACTCCCAAGTGATTGTTACCAGCGATGTGAATGAAATTGAAAATGCTGACCGCATTGTATTTCCAGGCCAAGGTGCGGCTCAGGCTTGCATGGAACACCTTGAGGCCATCGACGGCTTAGAAGACGCGGTCTTTAACGCAGCTAAATCGAAACCATTCTTAGGCATTTGCATGGGCATGCAAGTACTGATGGAACACTCAAAAGAAAATGACGGTACAGATTGCCTAGGCCTATTTGAAGGTGACGTAAAACCTTTCAAAGCCATTGAAAATTGGCCTCACGATTTAAAAGTTCCACAAATGGGCTGGAACCATATTCATGAACGCCGCGATCATGCACTGTGGCACAACATCGAAAATCCATCGCGTTTTTACTTTGTTCACAGTTATTATGTAGAACCTAAAAATCCAGACATTGCCGTCGGCATGACTGAATACGGAATTACGTATTGTTCTGCAATCGCCCACAAAAACTTATTTGCTATTCAGGCACATCCCGAAAAAAGTGCGGATGCAGGCCTACAATTATTGAAAAACTTCTGCCAATGGAACGGAGACGAATAACATGTTACTTATCCCTGCAATTGATTTAAAAGACGGCCAATGTGTACGTTTAAAACAAGGTCGTATGGAAGATGCAGATGTATTTTCAGGTGACATCGTCGAAACAGCCCAACGCTGGGTAGATGCAGGTTGTCGTCGTTTACATATGGTAGATTTAAACGGTGCATTTGCAGGCCAACCTGTCAATGCAGATGCGGTATACAAAGTCACACAAGCCTTCCCTGATTTACCCGTGCAAATTGGTGGCGGCATTCGTAATTTTGACATCATCGATCGCTATTTAGATGCCGGTGTCAGCTATTTCATCATTGGTACAAAAGCGGTTCACGAACCTGAATTCGTTGCACAAGCGTGCAAAAAATACGGCGACAAAATCATTGTAGGCCTTGATGCTCAAGATGGCATGGTCGCAATTAATGGTTGGGCAGAAATTACCGACCACAACGTGATTGATATGGCGAAACGCTTTGAAGACGATGGCGTGAACAGCATTATTTACACAGACATCGGCCGTGACGGCATGATGCAAGGCGTGAATACGGAAGCGACTCAGGCATTAGCCGACGCCATCAACATTCCTGTAATCGCTTCAGGTGGCATTACCAATCTAGATGACATTCGCAACCTATGCGCAGTGGCAGACAGCGGTATTTCAGGCGCCATTACAGGTCGTGCAATTTACGAAGGCTCATTAGACTTTGCCGAAGGCCAACAATTGGCTGACGAATTAATGGGTGTCAAATAATGGGTCTAGCGAAACGCATTATTCCTTGTTTAGACGTCGATAATGGTCGCGTCGTTAAAGGCGTGAACTTTGTTGATATTCGCGATGCAGGCGATCCAGTCGAAGTTGCGAAACGTTACAACGAGCAAGGCGCTGATGAAATCACATTCTTAGACATCACAGCAACTTCTGATGACCGCGAAACGATCGTACACATGGTTGAAGACGTTGCATCGCAAGTGTTCATCCCATTGACTGTGGGCGGCGGTATTCGCTGTGTCGATGACATTCGCCGAATGCTGAATGCGGGTGCGGACAAAGTCGGCATCAACTCAGCAGCCGTCAGCAATCCCGAGTTCGTCAAAGAAGCCGCGGATAAGTTTGGATCACAATGTATCGTGGTTGCGATTGATGCCAAACAAGTCGATGATCACTGGGAAATCTTCACGCACGGCGGACGTAAACCGACAGGCATCGACGTGGTTGAATGGGCGAAGAAAATGGCCGACTACGGTGCAGGTGAAATCTTATTGACCAGCATGGACGGCGACGGCACTAAAAAAGGCTACGACTTAGCCTTAACGCGCGCCGTGTGTGAGGCTGTGGATATTCCTGTCATCGCATCAGGCGGCGTGGGTAATTTAGAACATTTAGCCGAAGGCATCATTGAAGGCAAAGCGGACGCAGTATTGGCTGCGAGTATTTTCCACTTTGGCGAACACACCGTTCAAGAAGCAAAAGAATATATGCAAACGAAAGGCATCGAGGTGCGACTGTGAGTCAAATCATTGAACAATTAAGCGAAATTTTAGAAGATCGAAAATCGCAATCAGCGGATGAATCCTATGTTGCCAGCCTTTATCACAAAGGCCTTGATAAGATTTTGAAGAAAGTTGGCGAAGAATCTACTGAAACTGTCATGGCAGCTAAGGACGGCGATAAAGAACACTTGGTGTATGAAGTTGCCGACCTTTGGTTTCACACCATGATTTTGCTAGCCAATGAAGGTAAAAGCGGACAAGACGTTTTAAACGAACTTGAGCGCCGTTTTGGCACTTCAGGGCACCGAGTTTAGCGCCCGCGTGCTCTCTCTGATATTGAAGTGCATCATCCAACTGCTTACGGGTAATTGCGCGTCGGTTCAGAAGTAGCTGCCCGAGGCGCAGCTTAAGTGATGGTGATG
>JAAZVR010000070.1 GCA_018623305.1 Thiotrichales bacterium
CGCGTTAAGTTATTGATTTCAGCTGTGGATATCTTAGATAAGACGCCTTTGATTGATGTCAAGCCTTATGTGCCTTTTAGCGATGCTTTGCCGAATTCAGTGGGTGGATTTACGGAAAATCAAACACTTACAAAAGTCCAAGTGCAATGGTCGGAAAAGGCTCAGGCACAGCGTGAGTATTTTTTACCCACTTGTTCTTATCTGTTTGATTTTGTTGAAGATATTGTCTCTCAAGACCCAAGGCCTGCGTATATGGCTCGACAAGAAAATCATGAAAAAAACTACGGTGTTCGTGTCTATGGGCTGGAAGTCAAATGGCATATGAAAGGTCACACAGCGACGATTCTAGAGATTGAAAATTTATCCCCAGAATCTGTGCAAAGAATTGTGGATAACTTTGGGGATGATTGTTAACAAAGTTGGATAAAAAGGCGGAATGATTCCGCCTTTCTTTTTAAAACAATCAGTTAGGTTCTCTGAAAAGGGCGTCCACATCTTCTTGGTGAAACACTTCTTCTCTGCCTGTAAATTGACACGTCATTTTGATGTGGCCTTGTTCTTCGATGATCGAATCCAGCTCACCTTTTGACAGCGTTTTTAAGCTGGCTTCCATGCGTTCACGCGAAATATCCGCATTGAATTTCACTTCGTGAGGTTCAAAAATACGCACAGGGTCTTGGTGATACAAACGATGCAATACATCGGTATGCGGCAAAGTCAGTAACTCTTCATCGGTCATTGTTTCGGCTAACTTTGTGATGTGCTCCCACATGACTTCGTCGTCTTTTTCAGCGGGCAGTTTTTGCAACATAAAGCCCGTTAAACCGCTGGCATTATTTGCAATCCATAGGCGTGTATCCAATTGCTCAGACTGAGTTAAATAGTCTTCAATCGCTTGTGCAATCGAGTGAGTTGTAAGTGAGACATAGCCTTGATATTGCTGGTCATCACGGTCGATTTTCAGGGTAATGACTAAATAGCCTTTGGCAAATAGATGTTCAAAATCTTCGTTTTCAATTTCGCCTTCTGTTTGTGCATAGCCGCGAATATTGAACTCATGGTCGCATTCAACGACTAAAAGTTTAATCGCGCCTTCTGTTTGTGTTTGAACAATGATTTTGCCAGGTTCTTTTAAGTTGGTCGCTAGTAAAGCGGCGCTCACCATTAATTCGCCCAACAGTTTTTTAACGATAGGCGGGTAAGGGTGAAATTCTAAAGCTTCCGTCCAACTTTTATTGATGGAACAGATTTGCCCGCGAACTGGGGCTTCTTCGAAAATAAAACGCAATAATCGGTCGTGTCGAATGTTCATTTTTTTAATCTTTCATTTCTTTATGTTGTAAATCAGCATGATAGCTCGAACGCACCATAGGCCCGCTGGCGACATGGTCGAAGCCCATTTTGTAGCCTTCGTCTTCGATGTGTTTGAACTCATCAGGTGTGACGTAACGCTCAACCGCCAAGTGATAAATACTGGGTTGCAGGTATTGCCCGACCGTTAGCATATTCACACCATGAGCGCGCAAATCACGCATAACCTCTAAAATCTCATCGATTTCTTCGCCCAGTCCAACCATCAAACCTGATTTGGTGGGTACATTCGGGTGGCGCGCTTTAAAGTCTTTCAGTAATTGCAAAGACGCTTCATAGCTCGCACCTGGGCGGACTTTTTCGTACAAACGCGGAATGCTTTCCAAGTTGTGATTGAAGACATCCGGCGGGCAAGTGTCAATAATCTCAAGTGCTAAGGCCTCTTTCGAGCGGAAATCAGGCACAAGGCTTTCAATGGTAATATTCGGATTGTGCTCACGAATCGCTCTAACGCATTCAGTGAAATGCCCCGCACCGCAATCTTTTAAATCATCGCGGTCAACCGAGGTTAAAACCACGTATTTCAAATCCATTTCAGCGATGGTGGTCGCTAAGTGCATCGGCTCGTTTTCATCGAGTGCATTCGGACGACCGTGTTCAACATCACAGAAGGGGCATTTGCGCGTACAAATGTGTCCCATAATCATAAAGGTTGCTGTGCCGTGACCAAAGCATTCAGGCAGATTGGGGCAAGAGGCTTCTTCACATACGCTGTGCAGTTGACGCTCGCGCATGACATTTTTCAGCTTGCGAATGTTCGGCATTTGCGAAGGTTTTGGCAATTGCGCCTTAATCCAGCGCGGTTTTTCTATACGCGGCTGCTGAGGGTCAGGCTTGATGCGCAATTTGCTGGTTTTGTATTCACCCTTCGACATTTGAGCTTTGGTTTCGCGCAATGTCGGAATGTCGGTATTGAGTTCAATCACATTTTTCATAGGCGAGATTATACCACCGTCTTTCATACTTACTTTAAGCTGAGCCAGCGTATTTTTACCCATGACAGCCGTCTTTTGTTATGCTTCAAAAATCAGTTAAACAATGACAAAAGGATGAGCTATGTTTGCTTCATTTGGTGGTGTATCGATTATTTTCTTTATTTTGATTGCCTTGGTTTTAGCCTCGGGCATTCGCGTGGTGCCGAGTGCGGAAGAATGGGTGATTGAACGTTTGGGTAAGTATCGAACGACGTTGAAAGGCGGTTTGAATTGGATTATTCCGTTTGTTGATCAGGTGCGTGCGAAATACAACAAGCAAGAGCAAGTGGTTGATATTCCCGAGCAACAGGTCATTACCAAAGATAACGTGGGTGCTTTGGTCGATGGTGTGGTGTTTATGCGCATTGAAGACCCAGAGCGTGCGACTTATGGCGCTTTGAATGTGAAATTGATGTTGGCGCAGATTGCCCAAACAACGTTGCGTGCGGAGATTGGTCGTTTGGAATTGGATGAAAGTTTATCTTCTCGCGACCAGATTAATAAATCATTGCAAACGGCTTTGGGTGAAGCCGCGATTGAATGGGGTGTGATGGTCACACGGGTTGAATTATCGCGTATTGATGTGAATGAAAATGTGCGTTTGGCGATGGAAAAACAAATGGCTGCGGAGCGTGATAAGCGTGCGTTGGAATTGAGTGCCTTGGGTGAAAAGAATGCCGCAATTACCATTGCCGAAGGTTATAAGCAATCCGAGCGTTTAAAAGCGGAAGGTGAGCGTGATGCAATTCGCGCGGTGAACGAGGCCTTCCAAGAAAACCCACAAGCGGCGGAATACGTTTTGAATAAAGACCGAATCGCGGCTTTTGCAAAAATCGCTGAGTCGGATACGGTGAATAAGATTGTGGTGCCAGAGAACTTTACAGCGATTTCTGGGGCTTTGACGGCGCTGAATGAAATGAACGGCAAATAAGGGTTGATGATGGATTTTTTTATCAATGAATTCGGTGGTTTAAGCGGTGGCTTTTTAGTCAGTTTAGGCCTGTTATTGATTGTCGCTGAGATTTTCATTGTCTCGACCTTTTTTACGGTATTCATCGGTGCTTCGATGATTGCGGTGGGGTTTTATGCGGAATTTTATCCAGAAACCTTAGGTTGGAAAGGGCAGTTGGCGGTGATTGCCATCAGTTCGGCTGCGCTGACTTTTGCGTTTAAAGATGGGTTGTTTCGTAAGAAAAACGATAAAGATGTCTCGGATGAGTATGCTTTTGAGCAGAGCGATGGCGTAGGGACTTTCTCCAAAGGCGCTGAGGGTGAAGCGCCAATGATTCAATTTCGTGGGACTTTTTGGGCGATTCATCCTGATTCGGATTCGGTTGAGGCCTTGGATGATAAAGCTCAAGTAAAGATTCAAATTGTAGAGCATAAGGCCTTATATCAAACTAATCCGAAAGCTGATTGATTAAGGTTTCAATTAATCGAGTTTCTAAGGCCTCAAATGAGGCCTTTTTATTTAAATCCGTCGTTTGAATGGCGGCTAAATTCGCATAACCACAGGGATTGATGCCTTTAAAAGGCGATAAATCCATATCAATATTTAAACTCAGGCCATGATAGGTGCCTTTGGCTTTAAATTTAAGGCCTAAAGCGGCAATTTTGGCGTCATCAACATACACACCCGGCGCATCAGGCTTGGCGAAACTTTCAATATCGAATTGCTGTAAGGTTTCGATGAGACTGTTTTCAATCAGGCTGACTAAAGCGCGAGCGCCCAAGTTACGACGTTTGTGGTCGAGTAGGAAGTAAATAATCAGTTGGCCTGGGCCATGATAAGTGACTTGTCCACCGCGGTCGGTTTGAACAACAGGAATATTGGCAGTGTTGAGCAAATGCTCAGTTTTACCGTTCAGACCCAGCGTGTAAACGGGGTTATGTTGGAGTACCCAAAGTTCGTCTTGGGTGGTTTCGGTTCGGTTCAATGTGAACTCGCGCATAGCATCATAAGTGGTTGGGTAATCAACCAGACCTAAATGTCGAATGCGCAAGTTGGACATTAAAGCGCAATCATCACACGTTCGTGATCGGTGAGCGCGTAATAGATGTTATCCAGTTGCTGTTTAGAAGAGGCCTCAAACGTCACAGTGACCGATTGATAATTCCCTTTTGCACTGATTCGATTCGTCACACAGCCTTCAGGTAAATTTTCGACGTGTTCTTTGACAATCGCAAAAATAAGCGCGTCAAAATCATCTGCAACTTTCCCCATCGCTTTAACTGAAAACTGGCAAGGGAATTCCATCAGTGTTTCAGTATCGGGGGCATGAGTAGAGTTTTTATCCGTTATATTCATTTTTTTAACGCCTGATAATATTCAAAAACTTGGCTCCATACAGAACCTGATTGCCCAGAACCGATGGTTTTCCCATCGATCATTACGATTGGAATGATTTCACGAGTGGAGCTGGACAACCATACTTCATCTGCATTCATAAGGTCGTCTTTAGAAATTTCAACTTCTTCAAGCGGAAGTTGCTGTTCAGCTGCAATCATCAGTACCAGTGCGCGAGTAATGCCCGGTAAAATTTGTTCCGATAATGGCGGTGTTTTAATGATGCTGTTTTTAACGATAAATAGGTTGCTGGCTGCGGCTTCAGTCACGCAATCGCCAGGGCGAACCAGAATCGCATCATCCACGCCTGCGGCTTGCGATAGCTGGCGAGCCATAATATTCGGCAGTAGGGTGATGGCTTTAATATCGCAATGATGCCAGCGAATGTCATCAACAGTAATCGCAGAATACCCTTGGCGATGACGTTCAACGTTCGGTTTACCCAGTGGCGTGCTCATTAAGAATACGGTTGCAGGGACATCGCTTGGGTTATGGTCGCGCTTTGCAGGTGCGCCGCGCGTGACTTGAATATAAATCGATTGGTCTTCGTCTTCTTTCGTCAGAATCAAACGATGGATGATTTCCAGCCATTCATCCATTGAATGTGGGTTTTCAATACCAATCTTGTCCAAACTGCGCTGTAAGCGTTCAAGGTGTTCAACGCCGCCCAAAAGCGAGCGGTTGTAGCAAGGAATGACTTCGTAAACGCCATCTCCAAACAAAAAGCCCCGGTCCATGACCGAGACTTTTGCGTTTGCTTGGGGAATCCATTCCCCGTTCAAGTAACAAATCATTTTTTATCCAAAAATGCTGCGGAAAAACAGTTTGATTTTGTCCATCAACTGACTGAACCAGCTGCCTTCAGCGACGGCAGTTGCAGCGTGTAGAGGTTTTTCCAAAATCACTTTGTCGTGCAAAACTAATTCCAGTTTGCCCAAGTCTTGACCCTCAGCAATTGGAGCCGTTACCTCTGAAGGGAAAGTCACTTTAGGCTCGATGTTTTCGTACTGGCCACGAGGAATGGTTACGACTAAGTCTTCATTCAACACCACATCGACGTTTTTAGTTTTACCCAACCAAACTTGAGTTGTGCCCATTTTTTCACCCGCTGAATAAAGTTTGTGAGTTTCAAAAAAACGGAAACCGTAGTTCAACAATTTCTGGCTTTCGACCGCTCGAGCAGCTGCAGAGCTTGTACCTAAGACCACTGAGATCAAACGCATATCTTGGCGTTTGGCAGAACTCAATAGGCAATAACCTGCTGAATTCGTATGG
>JAAZVR010000006.1 GCA_018623305.1 Thiotrichales bacterium
CTTGGATAATTTGGCCTCATGGAAAATGGTGATGCCTGATGCCACTTGGATGGTGATCGAACGTATTAAGCACAACCTGGGTAAATTGCATGATCAAGCTTTAGTTAAGTTCAGAACGACTCGATTCGAAGCCGATGGTGAAACACAAATCGGTGAGCCGAATGTGATTGAAATGCCCGGTACGGCTTTCCGACAAGAAGGCTTGGGTAAAGACGTTACGGACAAGTTTTTATCTGGGATTCCAGGGGCTCAAAAAGAGGGCTGTGATGGGATTATCACTTCAGCTCGATTTGTTTTGCATCGCATGCCTGAATTCACTCGTACGGTGTGTTTGGAGTTCTTTGGTTCGGATTTGAGTAAAGCCGTGCCAGCCATCGTTGAAATTACTGATTATTTGGAAACGAAAAAAGCGCAAGATGTCTTGCTTGCAGGTTTAGAGCACCTGGATGAACGTTACATTCGCGCGGTGAATTACAACACCAAAGCAGACCGTCGTGAATTGCCTAAGATGATTTTGTTGGCAGACATCACAGGTGATAATGGCTTTGAAGTGGCTAAGACGTGTCAGGAAGTGGTTGAATTGGCACAAAAGCGTGATGCGGAAGGTTTTATTGCGGTCAGTAAAGAAGCCCGTGCTCGATTCTGGTTGGATCGCTCACGTACAGCGGCGATTTCAGCTCACACAAATGCTTTCAAGGTTAATGAAGATGTCGTAATCCCATTGCCGAAACTGAACGAATACAATACCGGCATTGAGCGCATCAATATCGAATTGTCGATTAAAAACAAACTCGAGATTCTAAATAGTCTTAAAAATTATTTCGCACAGCCGATTGGTGAGATTGACGCCTTGGCTGCATTTGAAACAGCTGAAGGTGCGTCTGATTTCTTAGAAAAGAAAATTGCTCACACGCAACAATTGATTGAACGATTAGAGCATCGTTGGTCGCAATTGTTGTTGAATCTGGACGGTTTAGCTTCGGATCATGCGGATTTGTTGCAAGAATCAGAGCAACATTTTGCTCAACAACATGAATCGCTGTTTACATTGATGTTGCGTCGAGAGATTCGTGTGTCATACAAAACGGAATTTTTGGATGAATTGAAGAAGACCTTTATTGGTCAAGACTTTGCCAAAATGCATGCAACGGTTGAGAAAAAACATAAAGAGTTGCGCAACGCTCGTTTGTTCGTCGCACTTCACATGCATGCGGGTGATGGGAATGTACATACGAACATTCCAGTGCATTCTGACAATTATAAAATGATCCATGATGCCGAACAGACAGTCGCAAAAGTTATGGACTTGGCCTTGTCGCTTGGCGGTGTGATTTCAGGTGAGCACGGAATTGGTTTGACTAAGATTGAATTCTTGGATGAATCGAAGATTGCTGATTTTGTGAAATACAAAAAAGAAGTCGATCCAGACGATCGCTTTAATCCAGGTAAATTGATGCCGGATTCAGGCCTTGAAAATGCTTACACGCCGTCTTTGTCGTTGGTGCATCAGGAATCCATCATTATGGAACACCATGAATTGGATGCGTTGAATGACGACATTCGTCATTGTTTGCGTTGTGGTAAGTGTAAGCCTGTTTGTCAGACACACATTCCACGTGCCAATTTACTCTATTCGCCGCGTAATAAAATCTTGGCGACTGGCCAAATGATTGAGGCCTTTTTATATGAAGAGCAGACGCGTCGAGGTATTTCAGTCGAGCATTTTGATGCAATGAATGATGTAGCAGACCATTGTACTGTGTGTCATAAGTGTGCGAATCCATGTCCAGTGGATATTGATTTTGGTGATGTATCGATTCGTATGCGTAAGATTTTGACCAACATGGGGCAAAAACGCACATCGATTGGAACGAAAGCAGCGTTGTTCTACCTTAATACCAATACGCCAAATCTTGTGAAGATCATGCGTAAAACTATGTTGGGTTGGGGTTCGTTAGGTCAGCGTATTGCACATCATGGTGCCAAATTATTGGGCTTGACCGGCAAGCCGGAAGATATTCCTGCACGTACATCAGGTGAACCGAAAGTGACTCAACAAGTGATTCATTTTGTTCGTAAACCTTTGGATACAGGGCCGAATCAGCCAACGATGCGTGCATTGTTAGGCTTGGAAGATAAAACGATTGTGCCTATTTTGCGCGATCCGAAAAAAGTCACAGATGATTCAGATGCGGTGTTTTACTTCCCTGGCTGTGGTTCTGAGCGTTTGTTCAGTGATATCAGTTTAGCGACGCTTGCTATGCTGTACGAAGCAGGCGCTCAAACGATCTTGCCACCAGGTTATTTATGCTGTGGTTATCCGCAGCGTGCGGCAGGTCAGGAAGATAAAGGTGCGCAGATTACAACTGAAAACCGTGCGCTTTTCCATCGAGTGGCGAATACATTAAATTACATGGACATTAAAACCGTGGTTGTGTCATGTGGTACGTGTATGGATCAGTTGATGATGTATGAATTTGAGCGTATCTTCCCTGGCTGTCGCTTGTTGGATATCCATGAGTATTTGCTGGAAAAAGGCATCAAGTTGGATGGCGTTGATGGTGTTCAATATATGTACCATGACCCATGTCATTCACCAATGAAAACGCATAACCCATTGGATGTCGCTAAAGAATTAACGGGCTCTACGGTGATTGATTCAGATCGTTGTTGTTCTGAAGCAGGGACATTAGCAACGGCTCGACCTGATATTGCGAATCAGCTCCGTTTTATTAAAACCGAGAAGCTGAAAGAAGGTATTCAGGAGTTGACCGGTGAGACGCGTGCGCAAAACGGTAATGTGAAATTGTTGACTTCATGCCCGGCGTGTCAGCAAGGTTTGAACCGTTACCAAGAAGACACTGGCTTGAAAACGGATTACATCGTCGTTGAAATGGCTCAGCAGATTATGGGTGACCAATGGCAGAAACAATTTGTTAAAGCGCTTGAACATGATGGCGTAGAAAAAGTTCTGTTGTAATGACGTCTTTTTTAACGCCAGAGGCCTTAATGCGTTCGCGATATGAGGCCTTTAAAACGTTTGATTTTGATTTTTTAGAATCAACAGCGACAGACAAGCGTCCCTTTGATGAAGATGTGCGTGATGTTTTGCGTACGATTCATTGGGTCCGTCTGAATGTGATTCGAGCGCATGATGATGTGGTTGAGTTCGAGGCTTTTTACATTCAGGCCGAGCGTCCTATGGTTCACCATGAAACTTCATGGTTCATTCAACAAGATGGACAGTGGCTCTACGATAAGGGCGATTACGAAATCCGAGTTTTGGAGATTGGTCGTAATGACCCTTGTTTGTGTGGTTCTGGAAAGAAATTCAAAAAATGCTGTGCCCGAAATTAACTTTCAGGCGCATCTCTTAAAAACATCATCTCTTTTTCATTCGATTGGCTCGCATCAAAGTAATAACCAGCAACATTAAAACCTTCTAGATCTTCGACTTCAGTAATTTTGTTTTCAATGATGTAGCGACTCAGTAGGCCTCGAGCTTTCTTTGCGTAAAAACTGATGATTTTATATTGACCGTTTTTAAAATCTTTGAACACAGGCGTTACGATTGGAAATGGAAATTCTCGCGTATCCACTGACTTGAAGTATTCGTTTGAAGCAAGGTTTATCAAGATTTCAGAATTAGAGTCTTCCATGCGTTCAATGATTTTATGAGCAATCATGTCACCCCAAAACGCATATAGGTTTTTACCGCGAGGGTTGTCCAGTTTTGTGCCCATTTCTAAGCGATAAGCCATCATGGCATCTAAAGGTCTTAATAAACCATACAGTCCTGACAAGATGCCGAGGTGTGATTGTGCATAGTTGATGTCGCCATCAGAAAGTGAAGATGCGTCTAACCCTACATAAACATCACCTTGGAATGCTTCAATACACGCTTTGGATAATGATTCTGGCATTGAGGCATCCCATTCGTGATTTCGTTGGTCGTTCAGGTCTGCCAGTTTTGTACTGATTTTCATTAATTCAGATAAGTCTTCGAGTGTTTTTTGTTTGAGTAAATCAATCAGAATTTGTGACTGGTTCAAGAACTCGGGATGCGTCAAATTTGTGTAACGTTTAGGTGAGTCATAATCAAGGCTTTTAGCTGGGGAAACGACGATGTACATAAGGCTGTGAAGCTCCATTGAAGTCTTATAGTTTAAGTGATATATTAACGCAGATTTAAAACTCGATAAATATAAAGGAATTAGGAATGCAGGTCTCTGTTGAATCCATTAACAATCTAGAACGTAAAATCCAAGTCACAATGGCTGACGATGGCTTGGACGCGAAAATCGAAAAACGTTTGAATGAAATGAAGTCTCGCGTGCGTATGGATGGTTTCCGCCCTGGCAAAATTCCAATGAACATCATGAAGCAACGTTACGGCGAAGGCGTTAAGCATGAAATGTTGAATGAAATGGTTGCGGAAGGTTTTTACAAAGCGACAAGCGAAGAAAATATTCAACCAGCAGGTTTTCCTAACTTCGAATCTGTAGACACATCAAATGGTGAAATCACTTTCGTTGCAACGTTTGAAGTTTATCCTGAAGTTGAACTAGCTGATTTGACTGCCTTGAAAGTGGAGAAATTCACCTCAACGATTGGTGATGAAGATGTTGAAGCAATGTTGACTAAGCTACAAGAGCAGCGTCAAACATGGGAAGAAGCAACACGTCAAATCCGTAAAGACGACCGTGTAACAGTTGACTTCACTGGCACAATGGAAGGCGAAGAGTTTGACGGTGGTACAGCGACTGATGTACCGATTATCATCGGCTCTGGTAGCATGATTAAAGGTTTTGAAACAAAACTTAAAGGCATGAAAACAGGCGAAACTGCGGACTTAGAATTGTCGTTCCCTAAAGATTACCACGTTGAATCTTTGGCAGGTAAGCCAGTTACATTTAACGTGACAATTAAAAAAGTTGAAAAGCCTGTTGTTCCTAAACTAGACGAAGAATTTGTTAAGTCATTGGGTATTGAAGCAGGTACTGAGGAAGCATTGCGTTCTGAAGTAGCGGATAACATGAATCGTGAGCTTGAGCGTGCTTTGGAGTCTAAGAACAAAGAAAACGCAATGACGGCTTTGCTTGAGGCAAACGCATTTGACGTTCCAGCATCATTGGTTTCTCGTGAAGCTGAGCAAATGTTGCAGCAAATGAAACAACGTTTCCAAGCTCAAGGTATGGATGCGTCTCAATTTCCTATGCAAGCTGAAATGTTTAACGAAGAAGCTGAGCGTCGAGTTAAGTTGGGTCTATTGATGCAACAGTTGGTTAAAGATCTAGATATCAAATTGGATCAAGATCGTGTAGCTGACACAATCGAATCTTACGCGGCTTCTTATGAAGAGCCAGAGCAAGTTCGTAACTGGTACAACGAAAACCCTCAGCGCAAGCAAGAAGTTGAAGCGGTTGTTATGGAAGCTCAAGTGATGGATGTGATCTTTGATAAAGCAACAATCACTGAAACAGCAAAAGCATTTGATGAATTGGTAGGTCAACAGTAATGTTTGATAACGATATCCAAGCATCGGGCTTAGTCCCGATGGTGGTTGAGCAAACGGGTCGCGGTGAGCGCTCGTTTGATATTTTTTCACGATTGTTGAAAGAGCGAATCATCTTCTTGGTGGGTCCTGTAGAAGATCACATGGCAAATCTTGTCTGTGCTCAGCTTTTATTCTTAGAAGCCGAGAACCCAGACAAGGATATCCATTTGTACATTAATTCACCGGGTGGCTCTGTGACTGCAGGGATGTCAATCTATGACACAATGCAGTTTATTAAGCCTGACGTGAGCACAATGTGTATGGGTCAAGCCGCAAGTATGGGTGCTTTCTTGCTTTCTGGTGGTGCTAAAGGTAAACGATTTGCATTACCGAATGCGCGAGTGATGATTCACCAGCCATTAGGCGGTTTCCAAGGCCAGGCCAGTGATATCGAGATTCATGCGCGTGAAATTATTCAGATGAAAGAAAACTTAAATCGTATGATGGCTGAGCACTCTGGTCAGCCTTATGAAACGATTGCGAACGACACAGATCGTGATAATTTCATGAATGCTGAACAAGCTAAAGAATACGGTTTGATTGATGAAGTGTTGGCGAAACGCTGATCTTTTAATAAATTCACCATACAAAGCCATTCATCTGAATGGCTTTTATTGTCTATAGGACGAATATGTCAGATTCAAATAATCACCATTGTTCTTTTTGTGGTAAATCTCAAGACGAGGTTAATCAATTAATTGCAGGCATGACAGGTTTTATCTGTGACGAATGTGTTTCTCAATGTCATAGCATTATTGATGAGACTGAAGCAGAGCTCGCTCAAGCGGATGAATTAAGTTTTGCGGATAAAAAGCTTGCGACACCTCATGAAATTCGCGAGCATCTTGACCAATATGTCATTGGACAAGATTTGGCTAAAAAAGTGTTGTCGGTTGCGGTTTATAACCATTACAAACGCCTTCAGTCAGGTCATCAGGTCGACGATGTTGAATTAACTAAGTCAAATATTTTGCTGATTGGTCCAACAGGTTCGGGTAAAACGCTTTTGGCTCAAACGATGGCTAGAATGCTTGACGTTCCTTTTGCCATTGCCGATGCGACGACATTGACTGAGTCGGGTTATGTGGGCGAGGACGTGGAAGGTGTGGTTTTACGATTGCTGCAGAACTGTGATTTTGACCCAGAAAAAGCTCAACGTGGCATTATTTTCTTGGATGAGTTGGATAAGATTGCTCGTAAATCTGAAAACCCATCCATTACACGTGATGTTTCAGGCGAAGGTGTTCAGCAGGCCTTATTGAAGTTGATTGAAGGTACCGTTGCAAGTGTTCCTCCGCAAGGGGGGCGTAAGCATCCTAATCAAGAAATGATTCAAGTTGATACAAGTAATATCTTGTTTATTTGTGGTGGAGCATTCGATGGTCTTGAGAAAGTCATTGAAAATCGTCGCAACAAAGAGCTAAGTATTGGTTTCTCTGCACAGGTTGGTACTAAAGAGGAAGATAAAGCCTTAAACGAGTCTTTTAACGACCTTGAACCTGAAGATTTAACGAAGTTTGGCTTGATTCCTGAATTGATTGGTCGACTGCCAGTGCAAGCTCTTTTGCAAGAGCTGGATAAAGAGGCCTTGATGAATATTTTGACAGCACCTAAAAATGCAGTTACGAAACAATATCAGAAGTTATTTGAATTAGAAGATGTTGAGTTGATCTTTACTGATGAAGCGCTTGGGGCAGTTGCTGAAAAAGCTATTAGTCGTAAAACCGGTGCTCGAGGTTTACGTTCAATCATTGAAAAAGTGTTGCTCGACACTATGTATGATTTGCCATCGATGACTAATGTCAAACAAGTTGTTGTTGATGATGAAGTAGTAAATGACGGCAAAGCGCCTCAGCTGGTAGAAAAATAATAATAAGTAGGATATCCCTTTGACTGACTTTGACTTTACACAAGATTCAATCCCTGTTTTGCCTTTAAGAGATGTGGTTGCATTTCCGCACACCATTTCTCCGTTGTTTGTTGGGCGTGAAAGTTCAATTAAGGCATTGCAAGCGGCGATGGACACTCACAAACATGTGCTTTTATTGACGCAAAAAGAGTCTTCAATTCAAGATCCCGCACAGGAGGATTTATATGAAGTTGGAACAATTGCGCATATTTTGCAGATGCTTCGTTTGCCTGATGGAACGGTAAAAATCTTGGTCGAAGGCCAGCAACGTTGTGTTGTTGAGGAACTTGTTCTTGACGAATACCTAAAAGCAACATGCGCTAACTTTGCTCATCAAGATGCGATTGAAGCGGAGGTGTCTGAAAAAATTGACAACGTTAAACAAACATTTGTGGATTTTGCCAAAGCAAATTCAAAAGTTTCCAAGGATGTTTTGAATAGTGTCAAATCATCTGAGTCAAATCAGCAACTTGTAGACATTATCTCAGCAAACATTGCCCTGTCTATTCAAAATAAGCAGGAGTTGCTTTCATGCGATTCGATTTTAAAGCGTGCTGATTTACTTTTAGGCTACATGCTTGCAGAAATGGAAAAAGCTCAGCTTGATAAAAAGCTTAATCTTGAAGTGAAGAAGCGCATGGATAAAACTCAAAGGGATTATTTCCTAAATGAAAAAATCCGAGTGATTCGTAAAGAGCTTGGTCATGATGACGATGCACCAGAAGATGAACTGGATGTTTTGAAAAAACGCATTGCTAAAGCCAATATGCCAGAAGCAGTTCAGACAAAGGCACAGCAAGAGCTTAAAAAGCTGAAAATGATGCCAATGCAGTCTCAAGAAGCCTCTGTTGTTCGAAATTATATTGATACATTGTTGGACGTGCCATGGAGCGAAGTGAGTGAATTATCAAATGATCTTCCACAGGCTCAGCAAATACTGGATGAGGCTCATTACGGCCTAGAAAAGGTTAAAGACCGAATTCTTGAATATCTAGCTGTTCAGAAACGTGTCGGCAAAATCAAAGGGTCTATTTTGTGTTTAGTTGGCCCTCCTGGTGTGGGTAAAACGTCTCTTGCTCAATCAATTGCCAAATCGACTCAGCGTGAATATGTACGAATGGCTTTGGGTGGTGTGCGTGATGAAGCAGAAATTCGAGGTCACCGCCGCACCTATCTCGGCGCTATGCCCGGTAAGATTATTCAAAACATGATTAAGTCTGGGGTGCGTAACCCATTATTCTTGTTGGATGAAATTGACAAGATGAGTACAGATCATCGAGGAGATCCAGCTTCCGCTTTGTTGGAAGTATTGGATCCAGAACAAAATCAATCATTCAATGATCACTATATGGAAGTCGATTACGATTTGTCTGATGTGATGTTTATCGCCACTTCGAATTCAATGGATATTCCTGCGCCACTATTAGATCGAATGGAAGTCATTCGGATTGCAGGCTACACAGAGTATGAGAAATTAGCGATCGCTCAGCAATATTTATTGCCGAATGCCATAAAAGATAATGGTCTTGATGAGAGTGAGCTTTCCGTCACAGATGATGCGCTTAAAGCCATTATTCGTGTGTACACGAAAGAGGCGGGTGTTCGTGGGCTTAAACGAGAGCTGTCTAAAGTCTGTCGAAAAGTGGTTAAAAACATATTGTTAAATGAGTCACAAGCACCCGTCAAAGTGGATGCAGATGATTTAGAGACTTATTTAGGCGTTGCCAAATATCGATTCGGTCTAGCGGAAACAGAAAATCAGATTGGTTTGGTGACAGGATTGGCTTGGACCTCCGTGGGCGGAGAGTTGCTTACCATTGAGTCCACACTGACAAATGGCAAGTCTAAGCTTAACTACACCGGTAAACTTGGTGAAGTCATGCAAGAGTCAGTTCAAGCTGCCTTTACTGTGATTAAAAGTCGAGCACAGAAAATTGGAATCATAGATGGTGCATTTGAAAATCAGGACCTGCATATTCACGTTCCTGAAGGTGCAACACCTAAAGATGGTCCAAGTGCGGGTATTGCGATGTGTATAGCGATGGCGTCATCTTATACCAAGAATCCGGTTCGAGCGGACATTGCTATGACTGGAGAAATTACATTGCGAGGCGAGGTGCTTCCTATTGGTGGTCTAAAAGAAAAACTTTTGGCTGCACAAAGAGGGGGAATTAAAACCGTGTTGATTCCTAAGGATAACGAGCGTGATTTGTCAGAAATTTCTGAGGACATCAAATCAGGTTTAGAGATCATTCCTGTTCAGTGGATTGATGAGGTATTGATGCATGCTCTTGAAAACCCATTAAACACAGCATTGGAGGGTAATCCTGAGGGTCAGAGCCTAAGAGCACATTAATTTAGGGGTTATCAGTAAATTTAATATTAAATTAACTTGATAACGCTTGACCCCCCATGGAATAAGGGCTAAATTAGATTCCATGCGAAATCGCATACGAATTTTAATTTTTTGTTTTGAGAGGGTATTATGAACAAAACAGAATTGGTAGCTACAATTGCAGAAAAAGCAGGTATGACCAAGGCAGACGCAGCGCGCGCATTAGACGCTACGTTGGAAACTATTACTGAAACAATGGCTTCAGGTGATCAAGTTGCATTGATCGGCTTTGGTACATTCAAAACTGCAACTCGTGCTGCACGCTCTGGTCGCAACCCTAAAACAGGTGAAGTTATGCAGATCGCTGAAGCGACTGTGCCTCGTTTTGCTGCGGGCAAAAGCCTTAAAGATGCTGTAAACAAGTAATCTGTTATCAGATTTCGAGAAAACCGGCCATTGGCCGGTTTTTTTTGTTTAAAGTGCTGTAACTTGCTGAAAAATCAGTATAATGCTCAAAATTTTCTATTTTCGGGTAAATAGAACTATTTAACTTGACCCTACTCAGAACGCATTTGGAGCCCGGTATGTATTTGAAGTAGGAATGGCGTAAGCCTTATAAGGTAATTAACTTTATGACTGATATGACTTTTGAACAGCTTTTTGCTGAATTTGAACAAGAACAAGAAATGCAAGTTGGCTCGTTGGTAACGGGTACTGTAGTTTCTATTGAAAATGATTACGTTCTTGTTGACGCGGGTATGAAATCTGAAGCGTCTATTCCATTGTTCCAATTTAAAGACGAGCACGGCGAACTTGAAGTGCAAGTTGGCGACCAAGTAGAGGTTGCTTTGGAATCTTTGGAAGATGGTTTCGGTGAAACGCGTCTTTCACGTGAAAAAGCGAAACGCGCTCAAACATGGGTTGAGCTTGAGAAAGCGTTGGATGATCAAGAAATCATCACAGGTCTTGTATCAGGTAAAGTTAAAGGCGGCTTGACGGTTGACATCAAAAACGTTCGTGCATTCTTGCCAGGTTCTTTGGTTGACATCCGTCCAGTTCGTGATTTCTCATACCTTGAAGGTAAAGACGTAGAAGTTAAAGTTATCAAATTGGATCAGCGTCGTAACAACGTTGTTGTTTCTCGTCGTGCAGTAATCGAAGCTGAGTCTTCAGCAGAGCGTGAAGCATTGCTTGAGTCTTTGGCAGAAGGCGCTCAAGTTAAAGGTCTTGTTAAGAACTTGACTGATTACGGTGCGTTCATCGATCTTGGTGGCGTTGATGGTCTATTGCACATCACAGATATGGCTTGGAAGCGTGTTTCTCACCCTTCAGAAGTGGTTGCTGTGGGTGACGAAATCGACGTTCAAGTATTGAAATTCGACAAAGAGAAAAACCGTGTATCTTTGGGTATGAAGCAATTAGCAGCAGATCCTTGGAACTCAATTGACGTTGACTACCCTCTAGGTTCTTGTGTTGCAGGTAAAATTGCAAACATCACTGACTACGGTGCATTCGTTGAACTAGGTGACGGTATTGAAGGTCTTGTTCATACATCTGAATTGGATTGGACTAACCGCAACATCCACCCATCTAAAGTTGTTCACTTGGGTCAAGAAGTTGAAGTTAAGATCTTGGAAATCGACCGTGAGCGTCGTCGTATCTCATTGTCATTGAAGCAATGTACTTCAAACCCTTGGGAAACTTTCGCAGCGACTCATAATAAAGGTGAGAAGATTTCAGGTAACATCAAATCAATCACTGACTTCGGTGTATTCATTGGTCTAGATGGCAACATCGATGGTTTGGTTCACTTGACTGATATTTCTTGGACTGAAACAGGCGAAGACGCTGTTCGTGAATTCAAGAAAGGTGACGAGATCGAAACTGTAATCTTGGCAATCGATGCTGACCGTGAGCGTATCTCTTTGGGTATCAAGCAACTAGAACAAGACCCGTTCTCTCAGTTCTTGACTGAAAACTCTAAAGGTGCAGTTGTAACAGGTACAGTTTCTGAAGTTACAGATAACGGTGCTGTAATCGCATTGGCTGATGAAGTTGAAGGTTTCTTGCGTAATGCTGAAATGATGGAATCAGTTTCTGTAGGTGATTCAGTTGAAGCGGCAATCGTAAACGTTGACCGTAAAAACCGTTCAATCGCTTTGTCTGTGAAATCTAAAGACGCTGCTGAAGAAGCACAAGCGGTTCGTGATTTCAATGCACAAGGTGATGACACTGAAAACAAACTAGCTGATTTGTTTAACGCATTGAAAGACGAGAACTAATTCTCGTTTTCTCAAGTCTCAATGCCCAGCTTAGCTGGGCATTGTCATTTAAGGGAGTTTGAATATGACTCGTTCAGAACTTATTCAGGCCATGACCCGTTCACAAGACAAGTTTGAAAGCCCCGATGTGGATTCAGTTGTCGATGTGATTTTGGATCAAATGGTCGACAGTCTGTCACAAGGACAACGGGTTGAAGTTCGTGGATTTGGTAGTTTTGCATTGCGTTATCGCGAAGCGCGTAAAGGCCGAAATCCGAAAACGGGCGAATCAGTTGAACTGAACAGCAAATATGTGCCACACTTTAAACCTGGTAAAGGGTTAAAAGAGCGGGTAGATATTAAATAATGTATAAATTATTCATTTGGGTGATGAGTTTAGTGTTTGCAGGCCTTGGTGTGCTTGTTACGGTGCTAAATTCAACGCCCGTTTCTTTAGATGTATTCTTCTATCAATTTCAATGGCCATTATCATGGGTTATCGTTTCGTCATTTGTATTGGGCGGTTTGTTGACTTTGGTGGTGATGCCTGTATTTAGACTTTTTCGGTAAGTATTATTATGTCTTCTAAAATTATCGTTGCACTCGATTTTCCAACGCTTGAGCAAGCCCTGTCGTTCGTCAAACCTTTAAAGCCAGAAATGTGTCGCCTAAAGGTGGGCAAGGAATTGTTTGCTGTCGGTGGGCCTCAGTTTGTTGGGCAGTTGGTCGATCAGGGCTTTGATGTGTTTTTGGATTTGAAATATCATGATATTCCGAATACGGTTAAGAAAGCGTGTCAAGCCTCAGCTGAATTGGGCGTTTGGATGTTGAATGTGCACAGCATGGGTGGTCGCTCGATGATGGAAGCTGCGAAAGAGGGTGTGTTAGCAGCCTCTCATCAGCCTAAATTGATAGCGGTTACGATTCTGACCAGTCATTCCGAGCAGGATTTGGAAGACATTGGTCTTGCGGGTCCGATTCAATCACGTGTTGAGAAGTTAGCTCAGTTGACTCAAGCCAGTGGTTTAGACGGTGTGGTTTGTTCAGCGATGGAGGCACCTTCATTGCGCAAGTTGATGGCACCTTCTTTTGAATTAGTGACGCCGGGCATTCGTCCAGCAGGAGCTGATTTGGGAGATCAAAAGCGTGTTATGACACCACGAGAAGCGATTGATGCAGGCTCAACTTTCTTAGTTATGGGACGTCCAATTACTCAATCGGATGATCCAATAGGGGCGCTTGAACAGCTGAATGAAGAACTAAAGAATTAAAAAATGCGCTATATGCGCATTTTTTTTCGCTCACTAGAAGAGGGAATATTGATGGCTTCGCGATATTTTGCGACGGTCCGTCGAGCGACAGGAATCCCTTCATCATTGAGAAGCTGAGTCAATTTGTTATCACTGAGCGGTTTTTTGGCAGGTTCAGCATCGATAAGTTTACGGATTTTCGCTTTAATAGCTGTAGCAGAGGTGCCTTCATCTAGGCCTGCCTGTACTTGGCTGGAGAAAAAGTATTTCAACTCGTATGTGCCATTCGGTGTTTGTATGTACTTTTGAGAAGTCGCTCGAGAAATGGTTGATTCATGAACTTCAATTTCATCAGCAATGTCCCTAAGAATCATTGGTTTCATAAATTCGTCACCTTGCTCAAAAAACGCTTTTTGGCGTTTAATAATCTCTTGGCCCACTTTTAATAGAGTTGAGTTACGATTTTCTAAACTGCTCAGGAACCATTTGGCTTCTTGAAGCTGGTCTTTAATGGCTTGCAAATTCTCGCCTTTAGGCGCTTGCTCAATCAATGTTAGGTATAGCTGATTTAAGGATAATTTAGGCAAGGCTGAACTATTGAGCGAAACATGCCACTCATCGAGGTGTTTAAAGGCGTACAAATCAGGTTGAATATACTGGTTATTCTCGCCCGAAATCGATTGTGCAGGAAAAGGGTTAAGTGTTCGAATAAACGTTAATATTTCAGCTAAATCTTCATCGTTGATTTCAAGTTTGCGACGAATGAAGGGCCACTTTTGTTCAGAGAATTCAGGCCAAAAATCTTCTATAATTCGTTGTGCCCAATATTCAATGGGTGTATTCGGGTTTTTCGCCTGTTGTGCAAGACATTCTTGAAGGTCGCGAGCAGTGATACCTGTCGGTTCCAGCTCATCCATCAATCGCTCATGAACTAATTCAACATCATATTCCAACGTGTTGGTTTGATCGGCAATATCCTCATAAGACAGCGTTAGGTAGCCGCGTTCATCCAGTCCATCGATAATGAATTCAGAAATCTCAAAGGCTTCATCATCCAGGTTTAGTTTGAGTAATTGCTCATGCAACTGTTGAAAAACGCTTTGTTCTTCGGCTGTGTAGCTTTCAAAAGAACTGTTGGGAGCTTCCGGCAGAGAAGAGGGGGTCGGTTGAAGGTCGTCATAGACATCAGACCACTCATAATCTTCTGCAACATCACTTGGAATGTCTTGCTCTTCGCCTTGCACTTCCTCAACGGAATCATCTGCGGTGAGTTCTTCATCAAGTTGGTTCGTTTCAAGCATGACATTGGTTTCGAGCATTTGAGCGATTTCTTGCTCGAGTTCGAGTGAGGACATTTGAAGAATTTTTATCGCCTGTTGTAACTGAGGCGTTAAATTCAGCGATTGCCCTAGATTAATATGTAGGCCTTGTCCGATCATGCTTTTTTGAACCTAAATTTGAGTCTGTTTGCTTCCTATGGGGTACAATTATGCTACACATTGGTAATAAAAACTACGATATGGATGGCCTAAATGAGTAATATTCAGGAAGAATTGCAGAAGTTGGCACAAGATTTGCCGTCAGAGGCAACTTGGGATGATGTGGTTCGCAAAATTCATCAAGAAAACAAAATCACAAGCAATCAAAATTTACCTACAGATAAGCACAATACGACATTGTATAACCCGGCAAATATTACGGTAATCGGTGTTATTTCAGGTATTTTAGGCACGCTACCATTTATTCCAGGTGCAATGCTTTGGGTGCCATTGGCAATAGTATGTGGCGCATATGGGGCATTAAACAAAGCTGAAAAAGCTTGGACGGCGATCATTTTGGGTCTAGTTGGCTGGGTTGTGTCGCCAACCATCTCTCCGTTTGCAATCAATTTTGCTTTAAAAGGGATAGGGGCTTAATTACCCATCGCTTATAAAAAATCGGCGGCGTTGTTATCAAATATTTGAGCGTCGCGGATGTATTCATCTAGCATCGTGCGATTTTTGTGACCGGACTGTGCCATTATCTTATGCTCGGGCTTGCCATCAATGGCGGCTTGGGTTATCAATCCTGCTCTTAGTGAATGTGGTGCAAAAGCTTTGGCATCCAAGCCAGCAAGCATTAGCTGCTTTTTCAACATATTGTAAAACGCATGATCTGAAATCGATTTATCCAAGATATTGTCGGTTTTACTGATTCTCAGTGCCAAATAAGGGTTCTTAATTTCATGTTGATCAATGCACTCAAGCCATTCTTTTGTCGCTTCAACAGCGCAGAGTTTAGGGTTCTTTGCGAATGGAATGGCTAACTTTTTACCTTGGCCTTCACGGTCACCTTTGTGACCATAAACGTTTAAAATCAATCCATTAGGTAGCCACTGAAGGTCAGTTCGACGGATATTAACGACTTCTGAACGTCGAAGGGCGCCTGCATAGGCCAAAAGTAAAAGACAACGATTTCGTAAACCTTGCTGGGTTGAAAGATCAATGGAATCGATTAATTGTTCAAGTTGTTCAAGTAAAACCGGTTGATGCTTGTGAGTCGGTTTACCATGCAGACGTTTAATGCCGCGAATTGTTTTTTCAACTTCAATGGATTCAACGAGATTAACCAAATTTAAGGCCTTAAAAGCATTGCTAAAAGCAGACAGTCTTCGAGATAGCGTTTTGGGATTCAGTTGCTCAGCATAAGTCGTTAGATAGTTAACCAAATCTGAAACGTCGATTTCACCTAGACAACTGCGAAGCATCTCCTGAGAAATTTCATCGTCTGCTGCCAAATCAAAGAAGAAACGCGTTAAATGGCGCAAGTCCGACTGATAAGAGATCAGAGTATTTTCAGCGTATGCGCGTTGAACGTATGTTTGCGCTTGATTTTGTTTGTCTTGAGTAAAGTCGTAACTGGCGGCTTTGCTGTGAGGTTGAGGAAAATGGTCTGAAGGCATCGTTAAAATCTACATAACTTACAATAATGGTAATTATCGTAAGTTATATTTAAGACTTACGCAACCAATTAAACCAGCCTTTTTTGTTTTGTACCGTTTGAGCATCATCTGGGTCAGACTCAATCTCTAAAAAACGCATCGGTGGGTTTTCGCCCAAGATTCGCAAAACAACATCTTTGTAGGCCTCTTGTGCATCGGATTCAGTGTTGTAAATAACTGGATGGCCCTGATTGTTGCTAATCATCACATCTACGGACTCAGGCACAGCGCCTAGAAATTCCACATTCAACTGGTTTATGATCGTTTGGTAATCAATATGAGCACCCAAAGGAACTTTTTCAGGGTCATAGCGTGTAATCAAGCACTCAATATTCGCCTTGAGGCCTAATTTGGCTTTTTGTGAACGAGACTGCAAAAGCCCAATCATACGGTCTGCATCTCGTATCGACGATGGATCTGGATTGACAACAATGATGGCTTCATCGGCAAAATATTGGGCCATAAAGGCACCTCGTTCAATACCGGCTGGAGAATCACAGATAATGAAATCAAAATCCAGTTTTTTTAGAGACTCAATGACATGCTCGATGCCTTCTTCAGTCAAATCGTCTTTATCGCGTGTCTGAGAAGCCGGCAAAATCGACAATAATGGCTCGCGTTCGTCCTGAATCAAAGCATCTTCAATCTGCGCTTCGTCGTTAACGACATTCACCAAATCATGGCTTACACGGCCTTCAACACCTAAAACAATGTCTAAATTGCGCAATCCAACATCAAAATCGACAACAACGGTTCGGTGGCCTCTTTGAGCAAGACCGATAGCGATATTCGCACTGGAGGTGGTTTTGCCAACCCCGCCCTTGCCTGAAGTTAAAACGATGACACGATTCATTGTTGATACTCAAATACAACGAAATAAAGCATATAAGCCCCGTAAACGACGACAAGCATAATGCTAAACCAGTATATAAAGCCTTTGGGTGGCGGTAAATTCGCTTGTTCGTAGCTGGCCAGCATCTCGCGACGTTTTTTACGCCAACGCAGGTAAAACCATACCCCCGCCATGACTAATATAAATAGAACAAAAGATTTCATCGAATTTCAAAGCTCGCAGAACATTTCGCCGTTTCTTCAACGATGACTTTCTGCAATATAACCCCAGAATCCGCCAACTGCTGAGGGCCAATGACTTCCACTAGATACTGCGCCATATTTTCAGCGGTCGGATTAAATGGAACAGCCAAAACACTTGGGTCAACCGCCTGTAAGTCAGCTAGCATAGGATCGTTTTGCCAGATTAACATACGATGATCCCAGTGATCTTCTAACCACATACAAAGCTGTTCCTTAATCACACCAAAGTCAATGACTCGGCCAACTTCATCGAGTTCGGCAGCGCAATGAAAATGGATTCGATAATTGTGCCCATGCAAATGACGACATTTGTTTTCATGTCCAACCACTCGGTGCCCGGTTGAAATGTCGTGATATCGTTGTGCTAGGTGCATCTAAGGCCTCAATAATCATTAAAAAATACTCAGAAATAATAGCATAGATTTGCCTTGTTCGTTTGTTAGCAGGCCTTGTATTGGCTATACTGTTCGCAGAATTTATAAGGACTGCTTAAATGACTAATATCCCAATGTTCCTAACATGGCTCAGAATTCTTGCCATCCCTGTGTTAATCGTCGCATTTTATATGCCGGGAGATGAAGCACGTTTTTGGGCAACGATGGTCTTTATGGTGGCTGCATGGACTGATTGGCTTGACGGTTATCTTGCTCGAAAATGGAATCAGACCAGCGGTTTTGGTGCATTTTTAGATCCAGTCGCAGATAAATTAATTGTTGCGGTTGCACTGGTGATGCTTGCGATTGACCTGCAAACGTTATGGGTAACGATCCCTGTTTTAGTGATTATTTCCAGAGAAATTATTATTTCTGCTCTCAGAGAGTGGATGGCAACAGAAGAACTCAGTGCCTCAGTGGCGGTTTCAAATTTGGGGAAATGGAAAACAGCAACTCAACTAGGAGCCATTACTTTTTTATTGTACGGGCAGGATTTTTACGGCATCCCATTGAAAGAATTAGGTTTAGTTTTATTGCTTGTTGCCACGGCTTTAACCCTTGTTTCCATGATGCAATATTTAAATTCAGCGATTAGAGCAGTTAAAGAAAAAAACGCTTGATTATTAAACTTCGGTACATATAATACGCACGTATTGCGGGAATAGCTCAGTTGGTAGAGCACAACCTTGCCAAGGTTGGGGTCGCGAGTTCGAGCCTCGTTTCCCGCTCCATAATTTGGCTGAATGGTAGAGTGGTTATACAGTGGATTGCAAATCCATGGACGTCGGTTCGATTCCGGCTTCAGCCTCCAGATTACATGCCCGGGTGGCGGAACTGGTAGACGCAGCAGACTTAAAATCTGCCGATCAATAGATCGTGCCGGTTCGATTCCGGCCTCGGGCACCATACCAAGAAAGCCCCTCTCATTATTATGAGAGGGGCTTTTTTATTGCCTCAATTTTAAATAATCTGTTTTCTTAGACACGCTTTGGCTTCCTCATGAGTATTAAAATTTAGCAGCAGGCCTTCATTTAAATCGAACTGTACGGCTTCTGAAGGATATTGAGCTAAAAACCCTTTTATGGAACGACGTTTGGCGTGGATGTACTCCTCTAATGGAATCGACAGGCGTTCACTGATTGACATATGTGCATAATGTTTTCGCCCCTTTTGTTCGGCAACCACCATCGGGGATTGGGTTTGTGTCATTCGTTTAATGTAGTGTTTCGGTACAATTGGACTGTCCACAGGCCAAGTAATCCATCGTCGAGCTCTATTAGATTTAAGAGCTTGTTGAATACCCGCTAATGGGCCCAACCCTCCTGTTTCAAAGCTGAAATTATGGTCTTTTAGTACAGGGTATCCGAGCGATTGATAGCGTTGAATATTTCGATTGGCACTGATCACAATCGGCATCTCTGTCGAAGATTGCATCTGAAGTTGATCTAATATGCATTCAACTAAGCTGCTCCCACCCCACTCAACCCAGCCTTTGTCAGCACCTGACATACGTCGCCCTAAGCCTCCAGCTAACACCAAGATACCGCATTCAGCATAAGATGAATCAATGGTCATGACGGCTTTTCCAGTAAGTTTTTGCAAGCTGAACGCCTTGTTCATAGGATAGGGTGTCATTTAATCCCATCAAGGCAACCGCAACCGTTGCCACGACAGCGGATTCGCCATAATTATCGCAGGCCTTGCCATGCCATAAACCAAGCAATGAATCCATTGACCACGTTTCAGGACGTACCTGACGCTCGATTAAACCATTTAACTCCGGCTCAATGAGTGTGTTTTTTTTAAGCATGTAAAGATGCGTCAGTGCATCAGGTCGAATTTCAGGATCACCTCCCTCCCCTTTAAAAATACAGGTACAGTGATTGTTAAGAGCCGTTGCTGCGTGCAAATGCAATTGTTCAACCCCACGATGAAAGATACTTTGCATGGAGACCGGTGCATTGAGTGGATTGAGAACCTTGACTAAGGTATTAAACAGTGTCCTGACCCCCAATTCATCCTTGAGGTGTAGGATCTCTCTGAGTGGTTGAGCAAAATGAGCTAAGGGTAGATACAGAAATTGTGGAGTCTGCAAGGTTTCGTAGGCATCTTTTAAACTGTTTGCTTGAGCGATGTCAAAGCTTTCAAGGAAATCCGTTGCATAATGACGATGGTTAAACTGACCTTGATCCCCGTGAATTAATACACCATAGCCCTGTTGAGCGAGCAACTTTGCCGCTAATAGGTAATAAGGTGGGTAACGCCATTTCCCAGC
>JAAZVR010000071.1 GCA_018623305.1 Thiotrichales bacterium
ATAAAAAAGGGTGCGGTTCAGATAGAACTTGCACTCTTTTTTTGTTTGTATAGGCCTTAATTAGCGAGAATACGGCGATACATAAGGATTGTTTTTACGCGCTTCATCCATAAAGTTCTGTGGAATTGAAAACTGCTCTAGGCTGGCTTGCATGCGGTTATGTTGATCGATTAAAAGATTATTGATTTCACGTACTTTACGAATGGTGCGTGAAGTGCCTGCTGCATTTTGTTCAAATTGAGTTGTAGACATGACGCCTTCCTTTCTTTGGTGTTTGACGTCATTTTATCAAAAATTTCAAAACTGTAAAGAAAACAATGATTTGATTAATTAATAGGCAAAAACTCAGTTTTGTTTATAGGCAGGTTGGGGCGGTAAAACGCTAAACACGCATCAATAAACATATGCGCGCGCGGCGGGCATTGTGTATCGAGATAAGTAAGTACTTGTTGATGAATGGCTTGTTTGAAATTTGTGGTATCCGTTTCTTCGCCTGATAAGTTATCAAAGCTTGGATAATACTGAAAATCGCAGGCCTGAGAAAATAACCACTCCAAGGCCTGAGGTTTGACTTCGACTTGTTCAAATTCTTTTTGCTTGTCGGCAGTGCGGCCATCGGGTTCGTACCAATAGCCGTAATCCACTTGCAAGCGACGTTGTTCACCCGCAATACACCAGTGGGCGATTTCATGTAAACAACTGGCAAAATAGCCGTGTGCGAAAATCACCCGATGATGCGGGTAATTTTCATCGGCTGGCAGGTACAAAGGTTCGTCATCACCTTTGACCAGTTCCGTGTTGAACGAGTCGAGAAACGTCTCGTCGAAAATCGTTTTAAGATCAGACCATTTGTGCGAAGGCATGTTTAGCAGCCGCAATCGTTTCGTCTAAATCGTCATACGTCATCGCTTGCGATGTAAAGCCTGCTTCATACGCAGACGGCGCAAGGTAGATGCCTTGATCTAACATCAAGTGGAAGAACTTATTGAACTTTTCAACGCCTGAAGCGACTTGGTCAAAGCGAGTAACTTGTTCGTCAGAGAAGAAGAAACCAAACATACCACCAACTGTGTTTGCTGTCATGGCAATGCCTGCGTCTTTAGCGGCCGCTAAGATGCCTTCAACTAAGTATTCTGTTTTCTTCGTTAAGTCGTCGTAGAAACCTTCATCGCCCAAAAGTTCCAATGTTTTTAAGCCAGCAGCCATTGCAACCGGGTTGCCTGACAAAGTGCCGGCTTGGTAAACGGGGCCTAAAGGTGCAATGTGTTCCATGATTTCTCGCTTACCACCGAATGCGCCGACAGGCATGCCGCCACCGATGATTTTGCCAAGTGTTGTCATGTCAGGCGTTACGTTGTAATGCCCTTGTGCAGACTGGCGATGAACTCGGAATCCTGTCATGACTTCGTCAAAAATCAATACAGTGCCGTATTCGTCACACACTTCGCGTAGGCCTTCCAAGAAACCTGGGACTGGCGGAATGCAGTTCATGTTGCCAGCAACGGGTTCAACGATGATACACGCGATTTCATTGCCGATCTTAGCGAATGTTTCGCGCACATTGTTGATGTCATTGAACGTCAATGTAATAGTGTGTTCTGCCAGTGATGCAGGTACGCCCGGTGAGCTTGGCTCGCCTAATGTCAGCATACCCGAACCTGCTTTAACCAACAGTGAATCCGAATGGCCGTGATAACAGCCTTCGAATTTCACAATTTTGTCGCGACGAGTGTAGCCGCGTGCCAAACGAATCGCTGACATGGTTGCTTCGGTGCCTGAAGACACCATGCGAACCATATCCATTGATGGCAAGATTTCGCAGATTTTATCCGCCATTGTTGTTTCAACTGCCGTAGGTGCGCCAAATGATAAACCTTTAACAATGGCTTTTTGTACAGCTTCGATGATTTCAGAGCGTGCGTGGCCCAAAATCATCGGCCCCCAAGATCCGATGAAGTCGATGTAGCGTTTACCTTCGGCTGAGTACATATATGCGCCTTCAGCGTGGTCGATGAAAACGGGCTCCCCACCCACACCTTTAAATGCACGAACAGGCGAGTTCACACCGCCGGGGATGTGTTTCTGTGCTTGTGTGAATAATTCGTGAGAAGTTGTCATGATCCGTCCTCGTTTGTCGCAGTTTGTTTTAAGATGTACGCATTATACAGAAAAGCAAGTGAGCGAAAAATGAGCGTAGAGATGATTGCGGCTTTTGCCGCGGGTTTAGTGGCTGCAGGTTTTGGGGTTTATTGGCAAATGAAGATGCGTTTTGAGTCAAAAGAGGCGCAATTTCGAATGCAGTCGGATGCGGATATGGCGGTGATGAAAGCGGAAATGGCGATGTTGGAAGAGCGTCAATCAGAGCTTCAAGGCGTGCGCGAAGCATTAACAGAGGCGCAAGATGTGGCGCATCAAGCAGAACTTGAACAAGAGCGCTTGAAAGAACAAATGAAGGCCTTGCAAGAAGCTAAACAAGAAATGAAGCATGAGTTTGAGGCCTTGGCAAATCGAATCTTAGATGAAAAATCGAAAAAATTTGCAGAACAAAATCAGTCGTCATTGGGGCAGTTGCTCAACCCTTTGCGTGAGCAGATGGGGGATTTTCGTAAGAAAATTGAAACCGTGTATTTGGATGAAACCAAAGAACGTGTGGCGTTGAAAGAACAAATTGAGCATTTGATGAAAACCAATCAACAGGTGTCGGAAGAGGCAAACCAGTTGGCCAAAGCTTTGCGGGGTGATAACAAGGCACAGGGTGATTGGGGTGAGATGATTCTGGAAACAGTGCTTGAAAAATCGGGTTTGCGTGAAGGCCAAGAATACGCCACGCAAACCAGTTTTACCAATGCAGAAGGTGCGCGATTGCGCCCCGATGTGGTGGTTCATTTGCCGGGGCAAAAAGACATCATTATTGATTCGAAGGTGTCGTTGAAGGCCTACGAGCAAGTGGTGAATTCGGAATCGGATGTGGAGCGTGATGCAGCGTTGAAGCGTCATGTGGTTTCGATTAAAACGCACATTGATGGCTTGGCGAAAAAAGAATATGCAGATTTGACGGGTTCGAATTCTTTGGACTTTATTTTGCTGTTTGTGCCGATTGAGAGCGCCTTTAATTTGGCGTTGGAAGCGGAGCCTGATTTATTTACCAAGGCGTTTGAGAAAAGGATTTTGGTGGTGACACCGACGACCTTGTTGGCGACTTTGAGAACCATTGAGCACAATTGGCGATTCCAAGAGCAAAGTGATAACGCGATGAAAATTGCCGAAGGCGCGTCGAAACTCTATGACAAGTTTGTAGGTTTTTCCGAAGATATGGTGAAAATCGGTAAAGAGATGGATAAAGCTAAATCGACTTATGATGCGGCGATGGGGAAATTGTCTGAAGGGCGTGGGAATTTGGTTCGTCAAACCGAGAACCTTAAAAAATTGGGCGTCAAAGCGAAGAAGCAAATTGACGCCCAATTATTGGAAAACAGTGTCGAGGATTAAACCTCGATGCGTTTGTATTTGATGCGGTGAGGGTTTAAGGCCTCATCGCCCAAACGACGTTTACGATCTTCTTCGTATTCGGTGTAGTTGCCTTCAAAGAATTCAACGTGCGAATCACCTTCGAACGCCATGATGTGTGTTGAAATTCGGTCAAGGAACCAACGGTCATGGGAAATCACGATGGCACAGCCTGGGAATTCCAGTAGTGCTTCCTCAAGTGCACGCAATGTTTCGACGTCCAAGTCATTGGTTGGCTCATCGAGTAGCAACACGTTGCCGCCTTCTTTAAGCAGTTTTGCCAAGTGAACACGGTTGCGTTCACCACCTGACAATTCACCGACGCGTTTTTGTTGGTCTGAGCCTTTGAAGTTGAAGCGTGAACAATAGGCACGTGAATTCATCGTGAAGCCGCCGACGGTGATGTTTTCTTCGCCTTCAGAAATTTCTTCCCAAACGGTGTTTTTGTCATTTAATGAATCACGGCTTTGATCTACATAGCCTAATTTAACAGTATTACCGATTTTGAAATCGCCACTGTCAGGTGTTTCTAGGCCAGCCATCATTTTAAATAGCGTTGATTTACCTGCGCCATTTGGACCGATGATACCGACAATCGCGTTGCGCGGAATTTTGAAGCTTAAATCTTCAATCAATAGGCGATCGCCGAAGGCTTTGTTGATGCCGTTGGCTTCAATGACTTCGTCACCCAAACGCGCATCCGTTGCAATGAAGATTTCATTGGTTTCGTTGCGACGTTGGTATTCTTGTGAAGCCATTTCTTCGTAGCGTGCCAAACGTGCTTTTGATTTTGATTGGCGACCTTTGGCATTTGAACGAACCCATTCCAATTCCGATTGCATCGATTTTTGGTGCGCTTTTTCTTGTTTCTGTTCTTGCTCTAAGCGTTGCTCTTTTTGCTCCAACCAAGACGAGTAGTTACCTTTCCAAGGAATGCCGTGGCCACGGTCAAGTTCCAGAATCCATTCCGCAGCATTGTCGAGGAAGTAACGGTCGTGGGTGATCGCGACGACTGTGCCTGGGAAGTCAACCAAGTAGCGTTCTAACCATGCAACGGATTCAGCGTCCAAGTGGTTCGTTGGCTCATCAAGAAGAATCACGTCAGGGTTTGAAAGCACCATGCGACACAGCGCAACACGGCGTTTTTCACCGCCTGAAAGTTTGCTGACGTCTGCATCCCATGGAGGTAGGCGAAGTGCGTCGGCTGCGATGTCCATTAGGCGATCCATATCATGGCCACCACCTGCAGATAAGATGTTTTCCAGACGAGCTTGTTCAGCCGCTAATGCGTCAAAATCGGCATCGGGATCGGCGTAAGCGGCATAGACTTCATCCAAGCGCGCTTGTGCATCAGTCAAGTCGCCCATTGCTTCTTCGATGTTGCCACGAACATCTTTGTTTTCGTCAAGGTGAGGTTCCTGTGGAAGGTAGCCGATTTTTAAGTTCGCTTGTGGACGTGCTTCACCGTCGAATTCGGTATCCACACCCGCCATGATGCGTAAAAGTGTCGATTTACCTGAGCCGTTAAGGCCTAGAACGCCGATTTTAGCGCCTGGGAAAAACGACAAAGAGATGTCTTTTAAGATGGTTTTTTGTGGTGGAACCACTTTGGTTAAGCGATTCAGCGTATAGACGTATTCAGCCATGATGCCTTCCTTAGAAACTTATTCATTTGGGCGGTATTTTAACGTAAAATACTTGCGAAATTAGATTTGTCAAAGCAAAGGATAAACCATGTTTGAAAGAACGATGAATATCGCGGATTTTGATCCAGAATTGAAAGCATCAATGGATGCGGAAGTCCAACGTCAGGAAGATCACGTTGAGTTGATTGCCTCAGAGAACTACTGTTCTCCACGTGTGATGGAAGCGCAAGGTTCTCAGTTGACGAACAAGTACGCTGAAGGCTACCCGGGCAAGCGTTATTACGGTGGTTGTGAGTATGTTGATGTGGCTGAGCAATTAGCGATTGATCGTGCGAAAGAGTTGTTCGGTGCGGATTATGCGAACGTTCAACCGCACTCAGGTTCTCAGGCGAATGCTGCGGTTTATCAAGCTTTGTGTGAGCCGGGTGATACTGTTTTGGGTATGAGCTTGGCGCATGGTGGTCACTTGACGCACGGTGCGAAAGTAAACTTTTCAGGTCGTATCTACAATTCAGTTCAGTACGGTTTGAATACTGAGACAGGTGAGATTGATTACGAAGAAGTCGAGCGTTTGGCGAAAGAGCACAAGCCTAAGATGATTGTTGCGGGTTTCTCTGCTTACTCACAGGTTGTTGATTGGCAGCGTTTCCGCGATATTGCGGACGAAGTAGGGGCTTACTTGCTTGTTGATATGGCGCACGTTGCAGGTTTGGTTGCGGCGGGTGTTTATCCAAGCCCAGTTCAAATTGCCGATGTTACGACTTCGACA
>JAAZVR010000072.1 GCA_018623305.1 Thiotrichales bacterium
ATTAACCAAACAGTCGATGCTCAAATTCATTTAACCGTTGAGGTGGTGTCTGATATCGAGCGTGTGCATCTTCGAGTCAAAGACAATGCGGGTGGCATTGCGCCTGAGATTTTGTCAAATTTGTTTACTCGTTATACAACAAGCAAGTCGGACTCCGATGGGACAGGGTTGGGGTTGTATATGACCAAAATGATTCTCGAAGAGCAGTTTTATGGAACCGTAGAAGCTCGTAATGAACAAGAAGGTGCGGTTTTCGAGATTTCTATGCCGATTCTTAAGCCTGATTCAGAGCGATAACACGAGCGATTTGTGTGTCACTGGGCACTCAAACTCAAGCTGTACAGCCTGCAACTGAAGATCGCAATCATAGCGTTCTTTGGGGTTATAGAGCCGGTCTCCAACAATCGGGTGGCCTAAACGCTGAGCGTGAATACGAATCTGGTGTTTACGCCCGGTTTCAATCTGAACTCTAAGAAGGCTTTCGCCGGATTCGTAATGTAAACGTTCAAAATGACTGATGGCTTTTTTGCCATCTATGTCTGAGGTCTCTGTTATCGGTTTATTCGGAAATTCGCCTTCAACCACGCACTCATAAGTTTTGTGGATTGCTCGTTGAGCAAACATGTCAGATAAAGTTCTGGCCATCGTTTTACTGTGTGCCACCATAATCAAGCCTGAAGTTGCTTGATCCAAACGATGAACCACGAACGTCGGATGTTGGGTCTGGATTTCGACTTGTCTTATTAAACTCGTATGATCGCCCCATTTACTGCCATAAACTCGCATCCCTGAAGGTTTAAACCAAACGCTATAAGTTTCAGCAGAATAGATGAGCTCAATCGAAAGAGGCGATTCATTCAGCACTTTAGGGTTGTAATACAGCGTGATTTCTTGGCCCGATTTTAAGGCTCGTTTGGCACGTCGAACCCGTTCAGCTTTACCGTGGGTCAGCCACACGCAGCCTTTGTATAAAGCCTCTTTAATTTCAGTCGGCGGTAAAGGCGTGTGCTTTTTTAAGGCCTCAAACACAGTGGTGTCTTCTAGAATCGTAATTTGTAATTCGTTTGCAGTCATGGGCTTTATTGTATCAAGCCCCTCAGCTTTAACGGCTGCCTTTGATTTTTTGTTCCAGTTCTTTGGGTGAGAGTCGGATGGCAGATTCCAAATGAATCGCGGATAGCCCCCATATCAAAACAGTCGCGAAACCAATATGCATTAGCACAGGGATAAGCGATAGGTTGGCTTTGATGTCGAAGACCCAATGGCCAATCGCCCATGCGCTACTCAGTGCGATAAGAGCTGCGACAATACCACTGATTAGTCCTAAAACGATGAACTCCAAATGCGCTAAACCGCGGATGTCCTTGATTTTGGCGCCCAGTGTTTTGAGTAGCCACCAACTCTGCCAACGTGCGCGTGAAGAGGCTTCTATGGCGCTAAACACTACTAAGATGCTGGCGATTAAAGCAAGGTAAAACATGACACTCAGCGCATCACTGGCTTGTTGCATGATGTCTTTAACTTGTTTGATTTGTGCGCTGACATCGAAAAAGAGAGCGCCCGGTGACACTGATTTAATCGCCTTTTGCAAAGAACGGCTTTGGGTTTCATCGACCTTAAAATTGCTCATGTAAGTTGGGCCGTAATCCACATTCACCGGTGTTTTTAGGATGAAAAAGAAGTTGAGTTTTAAACTCTGCCATTGAACAGCTCGCAGACTGGTGATGCGTGTTTGGACATCAAAACCATTGAGAGAAAATGTGAGCTGGTCGCCTAGTTTAAGCCCGAAAAGTTCAGCAATACCTTGTTCAACAGACACTTCGATTTCATCAGGCTCAAGTTGTGTTTTTTGAGTGGCTAGGATTGGGTTGTGATTCGGTAATTCGGTCATCATGGCGATATTGGCCTCACGTTTCGCTAGGCGCTGTCCACGACCGAGTGGAAGTGATTGGATATCGAGAGGAATTTGGTTTACGTGTGTTAAACGCCCTCGCACGACGGCATCACTGATTCGATCACTAACTTGAGCATTGAGCAGAGTTTCGATTTCGGGTTGTTCAAAAGGCTGAACGTTAATTAAAAAGGCATTGGGGGCATTCTCTGGCAAGGAGTTCTGCCATGCACTGACAAGGTCGTTTTTGATAAAACTTAACATCATCAGTAAGAATAAGATACTGCCCAACGCAATGATTTGAATTCGGAATAAGTCGCCTTGATTCAATAATTGAGCGACGGCGAGTTTAGGAAGTCGAGTGAGTTTTGTTTTTAATTTACTCAATGCTAGGAGTGTGAGTTGAGCCAATGTGGCAAAAATAATCAACACGCAGACTAAAGCGCCCACTATTGGGAAGGCGAGTTTAGGGGAGACAAGCCATAGTGAAACCAATCCCATGCTCAAAACGCCCATGGCCAAAGACATGATGACAGAGTTTGAAAAGGTGGCTTTTTGTTGAGGATGGCCTTTTAAAATGGCTTTGCGGTGTTGGAAATAGCTCGCACTGGCAAAGCCTGTTAAAGTAATCAGCGTTAAAACGATCGATTGTAGGCCTAAATCCCATCGATATTCATGTTCAAAGGGCCCAAGTAGGCCTTTCAAGGTATCTAATGATAATCCAAAGGCAATCATGCCTAAAAAAACGCCTAAAAGACTCGAAATAAGGCATAAAAGACCTAATTGTGTAACTAAAACACTCGAAATCTGTCGTTTTGATGCACCCATTGCGCGCATGAGCAGTAAAGATTCAAACCAGCGGGTTAATTGCACGCGAGCGGCTATCAAAATAGACAAACCGCTGATAAGAAGGGTGGTTAAAACCGCTAAATCCAAAAAACTGAGCGTGTTTTGAAGCGTTTGAGACACATCTTGGGTGAGAGTGGATTTTGTGGTGAGTGTCCAAAGTTGGTTGGGGTCTAAGTTCGATTCTTTCAGTGCGATTTCGAAGGCTTCGGTTTGTTTGCGATCGCCTTGGAGATAGACCGAGTAAGTCAAGCGTGAGCCTGCTGAAATCAGTCCGAGTGGCTGAAAGTCAGCTTCTGTAATCCAAGCATTAGGTAAAAAACTGCTGAAAATATTGGTTGAGCACGCCAGTGAGTGGGTATTTGTTATCGGAAGTTGAGTTCGACCAATGCCAGCGCGGTCGTTGAGTTGCAGTCCGAAATCGCTTAATACATTGGGTTCTACCCAGAGGCCTTGGGGTTGGATTAGGAAATTTTTATCCACAACCGTCAGTTGAACGAGTTGGAATTGGCCATTGAGTTGCAACATCGTCTGAGTGGAACGAGTCTGCGCGACCTTCAGCCCATTGTTACTGGCTAAATCCAGTAGGCTTTGTGGCAGCGGGCGTGTATGTTGAATGCGAATATCGCCCATTAAACATTGCTCGCTTTTGTAAGTCATCGCGCTGAGTGCGTTCGATTTAATTTGTCCGACTAGAGTTAAAGAAAAACTGGCGAGTAACAGCACCAGAAACAGCCAGCGACCTTCGCCTTGACGAAGCGCACGGTAAAACCAACGAATGCCTATCATCGCTGTGTCTCCACTAATTGACCGTCAATTAACTCGAGCGTGCGGTCACAACGAGCTGCAAATTCTGGATCGTGAGTGACGACGACTAGGCTGGCCTCTTGTTGGCGCGGAATATCCAATAAGCGGGTTTGAATGGCCTGTGCGTTGTGTTGGTCAAGATTGCCTGTCGGTTCATCGGCAAAGATGAGTTTAGGGTTCAATACCCAAGCGCGTGCAATGGCGACGCGTTGTTGTTCGCCACCGGAAAGCTGATGGGGCAGGTGGTTAAGTCGTTCAGCTAAACCGAGACTGCCCAAGCTGTCTAGAGCGCGTGCTCGAGCATTGGGAATATCGAACAATTCCATCGGCATCATTACGTTTTCTAATGCTGTCATCGCAGGCATTAATTGAAAATCTTGGAAAACAAAACCGATCTGGCCTGCTCTAAGTTCAGCACGTTGGTCTTCGTTTAAATCCGTTAAAGACTGCCCCAGCAGTTTGATTTCGCCCGAAGTGGGCATTAAAAGCCCAGACATCAGTGAGAGTAGGGTCGATTTGCCTGAGCCAGAGCGTCCGACGATGGCGACGGATTCGTTTTGATTCACAGTTAAATCACAGCCTCGTACAATGTGTAATCGTTGATCTGCATCATCGACATGGTAATGAAGGTTGTTGAGTTCAATGACTGACACGATTAGAGCTCCCTAAATATGAGGACTGATTTATGTATAAGTGGATTGTAGTATGGTTGTTTAGTTTGATTTTGCAACCTGTGGCTTTTGCCGAACCTTTGAAGCTGCCTGCCAAAATTTTGGTAGTCGGGGATTCGCTTTCGGCGGCCTATGGGATTGATGCAGAAAAAGGTTGGGTGTCGATTATAGATAACCGTCTTAAGGCTTTTGATCCGAGTAACGAAGTGGTGAATGCGAGTATTTCGGGAGAAACTACCGCCGGTGGACGAAGTCGTTTGGCGGGACTTTTGAAACGTGAAAAGCCCACAGCAGTCATTTTGGAGTTGGGAGCCAATGATGGACTTCGAGGCTATTCGCTGGCTGTTGCTCAACGCAATTTGGCAGCCATGATTGAAATGTCTCTTATGCAAAATGTACAAGTTTATCTCCTGGGTATTCGTCTTCCACCAAATTATGGCCCTGCTTTTGATGAGGCCATACAGTCCATGTATTCATCATTATCGAAGCAATATTCAGTGCCACTCGAGCCTTTCTTTTTAGAAGATGTCGCACTCAATCCGGAGCTGATGCAGGCCGATGGGCTTCATCCGAATGCCCAAGCTCAGCCTTTGATTGCCGATCGTGTTATTCAGTTGCTTTTGAGGCCTTGAAAGGGTACTCGGTTCTTAGCTCGCCTTCAAACCAATAGAGGGCTTTTATTAGGTTGTCTGAATTATTAAATATCTTTCCTAACTCATTGTTATAAAAATCTTCTTTGGGTTTTATTGAGGGCGGGAAGGTGATGTTTTCCTCAACGTGCATGGGGTAATATCCATCCATAAAACGGCGCATATAAGGCCCTCGTTTCATGACAAAACCTGTGGGTGTGGTAAACAGGGTTTTAGTCTCACCTAAAACACAGATTTCTGCCCCTTTTTGAATGTTTTTGAGATCAATGTCGGTTCCGTTAATGGTGTGTTTTTCGATGCCAAAAGCATGTTTCACGTCTAGAGTTTTTGTGCGTTCTTTGTTGTATGTTATTGTTATTAAATTGGTTGGGTCGAGATTGTAGTGGCATTGTTCAAATTTGACCCAGCCCGTTTTGAGTGCGTTTTTATCAATAGTGATGTAATTGTCGAGCCAATAGCCATTTGGCACTTCTTTGGGGTCTAGGAATTTAAGCGTTTCGGAGCTGATTTCACGTGCTTTAAACTCAGAATCATCGAATAAAAAAGCTCTCTGCTCTGGAGTTAAAGTGCTGTAATCTTCGGCATCATTAACCGGGGTTTGAGCGTATGCTGAGACGGCAATTAATCCAGCCGTCATGTATAAAAGGATCTGTTTCATAGCGAGTCCTCAAATTGAGTATAATTGACTAAAATTATACAAAATATATACACAAAGTATGACTCACAAAAAAATCAACCTTCCTGAGAAAGTGTGCCCCGTTTGTCAGCGACCTTTTAAATGGCGAAAAAAATGGGCCTCTCATTGGGATGAAGTCAAATATTGTTCGGAACGATGTCGAAACGAAAAAAACAAAAACAAGCATTAAGTCCTGGCTTTCCAGAGTCGATGGTCATTGTTGACACAGAGACAACAGGCGGAAAAGCGACGAAAGATAAGCTAACCGAAATAGCCATTATTCGCATAGAGAAGGGTGTCGAAGTTTGGCGTTGGTCGAGTTTGATTAATCCGCAAGTATCCATTCCCCCTTGGATTGAAAAACTCACAGGCATTCGGCA
>JAAZVR010000073.1 GCA_018623305.1 Thiotrichales bacterium
AAATAGCTATACATCAACAAAAGCGTCGATATCATCAAAAAGATCAACAAAGCATCCGCTGTGGCCGCTTTGAAAATCAGCAAGAAATTAAACGAAAACGCCATCATTGCAGCTGCCAACAACGCCATTTTCTCCGTAGTCTGACGATGCATAAACATAAACATCACCAATACAGAGCCGACCCCAGCTAAAGCACTTGGAAGGCGCAAGGCAAACTCGCTTAACCCAAACAGCGAAACACTCAAGGCCTGCAACCAATAAATCAAAATTGGCTTATCGTAGCGCGGTTCGCCATTCAGGTAAGTTGAAATCCAATCGCCTGAAATCAACATTTCACGCGTGGCTTCAGTAAATGCACCTTCATCCAAATCAATCAAAGGCACCGCACCTAAGTTGTAGAAAAAACCGACCAACACCATGCCGAACAAAGCCGTCCAAGTCTGCCATTGAAGCGATTGTTTATTCATTTTAATTCCTTAATAACGAGTAATTTCAGGCCACGCTGTGCCTTGGTAGTTTTGACAAATAGACACATAAAAAGTGCGCAGTTGGGCACCGACATCATCTCTACTTTCATATGTATTCAACAAACGGCACGATGCAAAGGCGGACTCCACCTGTGACGAAAGGCCTTCTGACGTTCGAATATAGATAAAGTCCTTACCGAGTTCTTCAGTCCAATTAACCCAAAGATCAAATTGACTGTATCGACGCCCCGAAGTTGCCACAACAAATATTTTAGGTGTCGGTTGCCAATAAAAACCAACCACAGAACCGATGACATAATCATCAACCATAATGCCGCTGTACGAAACTTTAGCATCTGCTTGAATCTGAGAAATAGAACTTTCCCAACCCTTCATTTTTTTGAGTGGATTCCGATCGCCTGCAAAACCAAAATGCTGAGCCTGCAATGCAAAAGCACTCAACACGACCGACAACAACATTCCGACTTTCATCCAATTTTTTATCGTTTTAGACGTATAGACCAACTGCCCAGATAACCATAAAATCAACGCGACATAAATCGGCGCCGACCAATTCATTTGCAAATCATTAGTAAAACTTTTCTGCACAAAAAACAAAAACCAAGCCAAGAATAAACCCAACAACCATTTATTCTTTTGTGCAGGCACCTTAAACATCAACACTATGGCAAGCATAAACACCAACGGCGAAACGACAATCCACTGACTGCCTAAATATTCAGCCACATGATTCCAATCAAAGCCAGAAATCCCAACATGCCCTTGCTCATGTTTGAGCATCATCCAATCATGCGTAGCGTTCCAATAAAGCAAAGGCGCCATACACACAAGCATAACAGCTATACCGCCCCACACGTGACGATTCAAAATATGATGACGATGCTGTTTGGACAGCATCACCCAAATCCCTACAAAAGCAGGCAAAAGCCCCATACTGAGTTTAGTCAAAGCCCCAATTCCGACACTGAGACCTAAACCATACCATGCTTTATTCGACTGCTCATACAAAGCCAAGTAGACAAACCAAAGCCCGAGCGTCCAAAAGAAAATCAGAAAAATATCGGTCGTAACTACAAGACCTAAATAAAAATACAAAGGCGTTGTAAGCGCCAAAGCTAAAGCCCATCGCCCTGCAGCTGGATTCCATATTCGACTGGCAAAGACATACATCAACATCAGCCACAGCGAGTGTAAAATCCAAGCAGGTAAACGCGCCTGCCATTCACCATAGCCAAAAACACTCGAAACTAAAGCATGAGACCAAGCCAGCAAAGGCCCTTTTGAATAATAAGACCAATCGAGTTGAATTGACCAAACCCAATATTGAGCTTCGTCAAAATGCAAATCCAATCCTGCCCAATTCACCGCAATCGGGTGAACAGCGAGCAAAATTAGAAAAAGAAATAAACCTTGAACAGGCTTAACGTTTCCAGTCATCACCGGATTCGTCAGATTCGTTAACTTGAGAGTGAATCACATAGTGTCGTCGATCAGCCGCTGAATAATAGGTTCGAGACATCATCTCACCCAACACGCCAGTCATCAGGAACTGAACAGCCATAACAATAAACAAGACAGAAATAATCAGCAATGGACGCGTACCGATATCCTCGCCCATCAACTTCAAAATGAACAAATATCCTAAACCTGCACCACCTAAAGCACCAAAACCAAGGCCTAACTGACCAAAGAAATGAGCAGGACGAGCACGGAAGCGCATAAAGAAAAACACCGACAATAAATCTATAATGACACGGAAGGTACGAGAAATACCGTATTTAGATTCGCCAAATTGACGTGCATGGTGTGTAACCACTTCCTCTTTAATGCGACTTGGCAAGGTTTCTGTCGCCATCCAAGCAGGAATAAATCGGTGCATTTCACCGAATAACGGTACATTTTTAATCACCTTCGCTCGGTAGATTTTTAAGCTACAGCCGTAATCGTTCAAAGTCACGCCTGTCATCTTAGCGATTAATCGATTAGCAATTCGCGATGGAATTTTACGTAGCACTAAACCGTCTTTGCGGTCTTTACGCCAACCGGCAACCAAATCCAAATCTTCATCCAACAAGCGACGCACCATACGAGGAATATCTTTGGGATCATTCTGCAAATCACCATCCAAGGTCGCAATCACATCACCACGCGCCGAATCAATACCCGCTTGCATCGCCGCCGTTTGGCCGAAATTACGCTGAAGATTGATGACTTTGATATGCGAGCCGTATTGTTCCGCCATCGCCGCTAGACGGTTCGCCGTTTCATCTGAACTGCCGTCATTTGTCACCACCAATTCCCAAGGGTATTCATAGCCTTCCAAAGCCTCTTGAACACGTGTCACCATCGGCTCGACGTTATCTTCTTCGTTGTACATTGGAATAACGATGGATAAGGAATGTTTAATTGGCGTTTCGGCTGACATGTTGGCTCTTTGGTATTAAGTTTTAATTGGTGAAATTATAGCATTGAAGCGCATTCGAATAGACTCGCAAATATAAAAGAACGCCTCATAGACTCAAGCCCTTTCAGGGTACCTTTATAAATCGAATTTTATGACTCTTTATGTCGAATAAGAAACGCCAATCCAGCACCAATCAAACTGCTACCCAACACCAACAAATGAAGATTAATCGCGCCTGCCAAAATCGCCTTGGTATCGATTTCAAAAGCAAACAAGCCTGCCATCACACCTGCTTCAAACGTCCCAAAACCTGCAACACCATGAATCGGCAAAACACTGCTCAAATCACCACCAATCACACCTAGCAAGGCCTGCAATAAAGGTAATTCAACGAAAAAACCCAACACCCATGCAAAGACCAGTAATTTCACAGCCCAGTTCAACAACGTCCAGAACCAGCTTGAGCATAATTGATACGAATTCGTCGGCAGACCTGCTACCAGTTTGTGCAATAAACTCGCAATTTTTCCGTCTTTTAACGCCAGTTGGGTTTCAGCTTTTCCAGCGCCCCAATACAACACTATCGGCACACTCAACCACAAAGCAACGACCACTAATAAGGCAGGTAACGGCAACCACAAATCACCTAAAGCAATCAACGCGAACAACAACAAAGCATGCAAATCCAACACTCGAAACCATAAAAGCCCAGGTACAGATCGCTCCATCGAAATATCAAAATACCGCTTCATTAATACAGGAAAAGCCACTTCACCCGTTCGCATCGGTAAAAAATTATTCCAGGCATTGTGAATCATCATCAATCGCACCGACATCAAAAATGCCCGTGGTGTTTCTGGTGAAAAATAAAAATACAAACGGGTCGCGCGCAGAGCATAAGTCAACAGCACCAAAGTCAGAATTCCCGCAACTTGAACAAAAGACAGCTCAAGCCAAGGCGCTAATAACGTTTGCCAACCGACAAAAAAATGAATCGCGGCCAAAACCGCGATTAAAAGAATCGAAGCCAAGCCCCACTTTTTAAGCATAGTAAGACTTATACCATTTAACGAATTCGTTGATACCATCCTCGATCGAAGTGCTCGGTTTAAACCCAGTGTCCGCAATCAAATCATCGACATCCGCATAAGTAATCGGCACATCGCCAGGCTGCATCGGCAATAGATTTTCTTTCGCTTTCACGCCACACGCATCTTCAATCGCGGTGATAAATCGACGTAACGTCACAGGCTGATTATTACCGATGTTATAGACTTTATACGGCGCCTTGGCGTTAGTAATCTCCGACTCTTGCGGCTGCGGAATGCGATCCATCACACGCACAACGCCTTCGACAATATCATCAATGTAAGTAAAGTCTCGCTTCATTTCACCGTTGTTAAAGACATCAATCGTTTCACCGTTTAAGATTTTTTTCGTAAACGAAAAATAGGCCATATCTGGACGCCCCATCGGACCATAGACGGTAAAGAAACGCAGGCCTGTAGTTGGAATATCGTACAAATGACTGTAAGTATGCGCCATCAATTCATTCGATTTTTTCGTCGCCGCATACAAACTAATCGGATAATCCACTCGATCATCCGTGCTAAACGGCTGCTTAGAATTCATGCCATAGACCGAACTCGAACTCGCATACACCAAGTGTTTCACTTTCGTCTGACGACAACCTTCGAGGATATTCACAAAACCGACCAAGTTCGAATCCACATAGGCGTGAGGGTTTTCGATGGAATAACGAACGCCGGCTTGCGCGCCCAAATTCACCACAATATCAAAAGCATGCTCTTGAAATAATTGCTCAATACCTAGTCGATCCGCCAAATCCAGCTCGATAAATTGGTAGCCACTGGCATTCTCGTGCGCATGTAAAATCGCCAAACGGTCATGCTTTAATTGAGGGTCGTAATAATCATTTAGATTATCAATTCCCACAACATCATCACCTCGACTCAATAACACCTGAGTCAAATAAAACCCAATAAATCCCGCGCCACCTGTGACTAAAACCTTCATGTATTTACACCTTTATTCTTTTATCAACTTGTGCGATCAATGCGTAGCCAAATTGCTTCAACGTTTCAATATTGTTGTATGCAGTCACCAATGCACTTAAAAACAATTCTGAGTCTTCAATATATTCATGCACCATTTGATTTCTAAGTTGACGCAAGGCCAACCATTCTTGCGCTGACGCCAACCAGCCGTAGGACTCTGCCTTATTCAAATTATCCAAAACAGGAGATTTCGGCTCTTCTAACATCTTCAAAACCGCTGGCAGCATCTTGTCGCCAACTGTATCCTGCAATCGACAAAATCGACTGGTAAAAGCTTCAAATTTCAAAGCTAACTCAGGATATTTATCAAGAGCCTTAACCTTCGAAAGCTCTAATGACTCAGCAAAGGCCTCTTTAGCTGCATACTCAACCAAATCAATTTCTTTTTCAATGACTCGTTTTAAAAACATCAGCTTGAGAATATCGCCTTGATTTAATGACATAAAGGAACTCCAGACTTTTCAGCAACTTGATGAATAGGGTGACTGGATAAATTAGGCGCTTTCAATAAAACATCAATTTTCTGCTCGCCAAGCTGAAGCATCAAACTTGATTGTATTTGAGCAATCACCCAAGCTGGATTATCCACTGGATGCGATGTTTCGATTAACAAATCAATATCACCGCCCAACTTTGAATCATCCACACGCGAACCGAACAACTTAACATCCACATCACTGCCCAAAATTTGAGAAATCTGGCTGTAAATTAATTGTTGTTGCTGTTCAGTCAAACGCATGATTTAATCCTTACCAAACAAATCGCGTGTGTAGATTTTGTCTGCCACATCTTCAATATCATCCGTCACTCGGTTGGCAACAATGAC
>JAAZVR010000074.1 GCA_018623305.1 Thiotrichales bacterium
CAGCTATAACGGCAGCAAAATCGGTCAAGGTAAAGAAAATGTTAAAAATTTCTTAGCTGAAAATCCTGAAATTGCTCAAGAGCTGGATACAAAATTGCGTGATAAGCTATTGCCTGAACGTTCTGCTTCTAAGGCTGAATCAGAGGATGAGTTGACACTTGGATAAAGAGCTCTATGCAAAAGCCTTGCGATGCTTGGCTCGCAGAGACTACGCCGAAGCAGAATTGTTTCGGCGTTTTTCGTCTGATTATGACGATGAAGCGATTCGGACTGTGATCGATGAACTCAAACGTCAGAACTATCAATCAGATGAACGATACGTTGAGGTTTTTGTCAGATCATCCATCAACAAAGGGCGTGGACCTCGACGTATTATTAATGATTTAAAAGTGCTCAAAATTAACTCTGATCTGATCGATTTATACGCCATGCCCAATGATGTTGAGTTTTGGATGGAGCTGGCAGCGTCTGTTTATCAAAAAAAATACGGTGAATCGCCTGCTAACAGTCAAAGCGAAAAAGCTAAGCGAATGCGCTTCATGCAATATCGTGGCTTTGACCAACGCCATTTCAAAAACTTACTTTTTTGACTACAATACCCCAGATTTTAAAAATAATGATTTATCAGAGAAACTCGAATGACCAGTGCTGAAATTCGCCAAGCGTTTATTGAATATTTTGAACGCCAAAACCATACCGCTGTACACAGCAGCCCTGTTGTACCCAACAATGATCCGACGTTGCTGTTTACCAATGCCGGCATGGTTCAATTTAAAGATGTCTTCCTAGGTCAAGACAATCGCGATTATTCTCGAGCAACCAGCGTTCAACGCTGTATTCGCGCTGGGGGTAAGCATAATGACCTAGAGAATGTTGGCTACACTGCACGACATCACACATTCTTTGAAATGTTGGGTAATTTCTCATTTGGTGATTATTTCAAACGTGAAGCCATTAAGTACGCATGGCAGTTTTTAACTGAAGAACTTAAATTGCCAAAAGAAAAGCTTTGGGTGACAGTTTACGAAGAAGACCAAGAAGCAGAAGATATCTGGCTTAAACAAATGGGCATTGATTCGTCACGTTTCTCTCGTTGTGGCGCTAAAGATAACTTCTGGCAAATGGGTGACACTGGCCCATGTGGACCTTGTTCAGAGATTTTCTACGACCACGGCGAGCACATTTGGGGTGGCCCTCCTGGTACACCAGAAGAAGACGGCGATCGATACATCGAAATTTGGAACCTTGTATTCATGCAATACGACCGTTCAGAAGATGGCACATTGACACCATTACCTAAGCCTTCGGTTGACACAGGCATGGGGATGGAACGTCTTGCGGCGATCTTGCAAGGTGTACACAGCAACTACGAAATTGATTTGTTCCAATACCTTCTTAAAGCCGTGGCTAAATTAGCAGGCACAGATGACACGACTGCAAGCTCAATGCGCGTGGTAGCGGATCATATTCGCTCATGTTCATTTATGATTGTGGATGGTGTTTTACCGTCTAATGAAGGTCGTGGCTACGTTTTACGTCGAATCATTCGTCGCGCAATTCGACATGGCTATAAGATTGGCATTAATGAAACCTTCTTCTACAAACTTGTGCAACCATTGGTTGATGTTATGGGAAAGGCTTACCCTGAATTGACTAAAGAGCAGGCGAATGTTGAACGTGCTTTAAAACAGGAAGAAGAACGTTTTGCTGAAACTCTTGAAAATGGCTTGGCTATTCTTGAAGCAGACATTGCTGAATTAAAAGGTACAGTCATTCCAGGTGAAACCGTATTCCGCCTTTATGATACATACGGATTCCCTGTCGATTTAACAGCCGACATTGCACGAGAAAAGAATTTGACGCTTGATGAGGCGGGATTCGAAGCGGAAATGAACAAACAGAGAGAACGTGCACGTGCCGCAGGTAAATTTAACAAAACAACTGAGTTGAAATTAGATTTTGACGGCGAATCTGCTTTTGAAGGTTATAACACTCTTCAAATTGATGAGGCTGAAGTATTGGCTCTGTACAACAGTGCAGGGGAGATTGTCGAGCAAATCAATGAAGGCGAAGAAGGCATGATTATCTTGTCTAAAACGCCATTTTACGCAGAATCGGGTGGTCAAGTTGGTGATACCGGCTCTATCCATACAGCCATGACTTCGTTTCATGTTGACGACACTCAAAAAATCCAAGGCATCCATGTTCATCAGGGCAAAATGACTGCAGGTCGAATTGTTGTCGGAGAAACGGTATGCGCTCAAGTCAATGCAACTGAGCGAATGTCATCTCAACAAAACCACTCAGCAACCCATTTATTGCATGCCGCTTTGAGAGAAACACTTGGCACTCATGTTGCTCAGAAGGGATCTATGGTTTCACCTGAGCGTTTACGTTTTGACTTCTCACATTTTGAGCCAATTTCTGATGAAGACTTGGCAAAAATTGAAGCCCGAGTGAATGCTGAAATCATGCAAAACCATCCTGTAACCTGCGAAACCATGCACATTGATGAAGCAATGGAAGCCGGTGCAATGGCTTTGTTCGGTGAAAAATACGGTGAACAAGTGCGTGTAGTCACAATGAGCCCATTTTCAATTGAATTATGTGGTGGAACTCATGTTAAGTACACGGGTGAAATTGGTCCGTTTAAATTGGTTTCAGAAAGCGGTACAGCTGCAGGTGTTCGTCGAATTGAAGCAGTCACAGGCCTTGGGGCATGGAAGCGATTGAACGCCCAAGAAAACAGCCTAAAAACAATGGCGTCTCAGCTTAAAACTTCAAGCGACGGTGTGGCTGAAAAAGTAGATCAATTAATCTCTAAATCAAAACAACTTGAGAAAGAGTTGGATCAATTGAAAGCTAAAATGGCCGCCTCTCAAGGTGCTGATTTAGTTTCTAATGTTGTTGAAATTAACGGCATTAAAACTCTAAGCGCAAAACTTGAAGGTGCGGATGTCAAAACACTTCGTGACACAATGGATCAGTTGAAGAACCAATTGGGTAGCGCTGTCATTGTGTTAGGTATTGCAGACGGCGACAAAGTCAATATTGCAGCGGGCGTCACTAAAGATTTAATCAAACAAATCAAAGCAGGCGATGTTGTGAATTTTGTAGCGCAACAAGTTGGCGGTAAAGGTGGCGGTCGTCCAGATATGGCAATGGCGGGCGGCAAAGATGCAGATAAATTAGATGAAGCGTTGGCAAGTGTTACGCCATGGCTTCAAGCTGAACTTGGATGAAGCAGGGATAATATGGCTTTAATAGTGCAAAAATACGGCGGGACCTCTGTAGGTTCTGTCGATCGAATCAAAAATGTCGCAAAACGCGTCAAAGCGTGGACAGATGCTGGTCACCAAGTCGTTGTTGCGGTTTCAGCAATGTCGGGAGAGACTAATCGTCTTTTAGGTTTAGCGAAAGACATTACATCCGCACCCAGCGAGCGTGAATTAGATATGGTTGTCTCTACAGGCGAACAAGTCACAATCGGTTTGTTAAGTATGGCGCTGCACGAAATAGGGCAGGATGCAATGTCATTAACCGGCTGGCAGGCGGGAATGAAAACCGATACGGTGCATGCCAAAGCTCGAATAGAAGCGATCGAGGCAGACCGAATCAACACGGCATTGTCTAATGGCAAAGTGGTCATCGTTGCAGGCTTCCAAGGCATTAATGAACAGGGTGACATTACAACCCTAGGTCGAGGTGGTTCTGATACGACTGCTGTTGCATTAGCTGCGGCATTAAAAGCCGATGAGTGTCAAATCTACACAGATGTTGATGGTGTTTACACTACGGACCCTCGTGTCGAGCCTAAAGCACGCAAAATGGATCTCATCACATTTGAAGAAATGCTTGAAATGGCAAGCCAAGGTGCAAAAGTATTGCAGATTCGTTCAGTTGAATTTGCCAGCAAATACAGCGTACCTTTGCGCGTATTGTCATCACTTGAAGACATCCGTTCGTTTGATGAGCCAGGCGGCACACTGATCTGTTCAGAAGAATTATTTGAGGAAAAAAACATGGAACAACCGCTTATTTCCGGTATTGCATTTAACCGAGACGAAGCCAAAATTACAATTAATGGTGTGCCCGATAAACCAGGCATTGCGTATACAATCCTTGGCCAAGTAGCAGACTCTAACATTGAAGTGGATATGATTATCCAGAACACTGGTCACGACGATACAACGGATTTCACTTTCACGGTTCATCGTAATGATTACCAAAAAACAATGGACATTGTTAAACCTCTTGCTGAAAGCATGGGTGCTCGTGAGATTTCTGGAGATGAAAGCATCGTAAAAGTGTCGCTGGTCGGTGTGGGTATGCGATCACACGCGGGTATTGCAAGCCAAATGTTTTCAGCATTAGCGGATGAGAGCATCAACATTCAAATGATTTCAACTTCAGAGATCAAGGTTTCAGTTGTAATTGCTGAGAAGTATTTGGAGTTAGCAGTTCGAACACTTCACAAGTCATTCAACTTGGAGTCTGAGTAAAATTAAATCCCCGTTTTATATGGGGTAGGTCTTTACTCGTGCGGAATTAAATGTATAATTCCGCTCAACAATTAGGATTCGTGGCCGAGAGGCTGAAGGCGCTCCCCTGCTAAGGGAGTAAGGGGATAGTATCTCCTTCGAGGGTTCGAATCCCTCCGAGTCCGCCATATCTTTAAAGCCAAGCATAAATGCTTGGCTTTTTTTATTCAGTCTATACCTTTAAACTCTTTGCAACTGAAATTATCAGGCGTTTTATTAAAAGGATAGCGTAATGAGTTTAAACCCATCAAACATTGCCATCATAGGGGCATCTGGAACCATCGGTCAGGCCTTCATTCAGCATTTATCTGAACGCTATCCGCACGCTACTATTCATTCATTCTCAAGAAATAGCGAAATCGCTATCGACTACATGGATGAACAATCGATTGAGACAGCCGCGAATACAGCATCAAAAACAGAAACTCTTGACCTTGTACTCGTAACAACCGGAATTTTACACACTGAAGACTTACAGCCAGAAAAATCATTAAAACAGCTGTCATCGAAAAACTTTCAATCCTTATTTGAAGCTAACACGATTGCGCCTGCATTAATTGCTAAATACTTTTTACCCAAACTGAACAAAGACAAACCTGCGACCTTTGCAGCATTGTCAGCTCGTGTTGGAAGTATCTCAGATAATAGACTGGGTGGCTGGTATGCCTATCGAGCATCCAAAGCCGCTCTAAATATGATTATTAAAACTGCGTCTATTGAAATGCGCAGAACCCACCCAAAGGCGATATTATTGGGTCTGCATCCAGGTACAGTAGACAGCCCTTTGTCTAAACCGTTTCAAAAAAATTTGCCTGAAGGCCAACTATTAACACCCCAAGAATCAGTTAAACAACTTCTGGAGGTCATCCTAAAACGAGGCCTACAGGACACGGGTAAATGCTTTGCCTTCAGTGGAGAGGAAATCGAGCCTTAAAGACTCATAATCTATCGGGCCCCCTACTATTTTTCTAATAATATATAAATAACTTAATTTGAATTTTCATCAGTTATGGATGTATGTGATTTTTCATTTGTATATCCTTTCTGTATCCAAAACTTTTGTAAGCTTTGTATATAAATCAGAACTAACTATCGATAGCTCAAACAATTTTCAATTTGTATCTATTGAAGAGATTTTTCATAAATTATCTGGATGCAAACTCATTTGAGAAGATCGGAAGAGC
>JAAZVR010000075.1 GCA_018623305.1 Thiotrichales bacterium
ATTACCGTTAGGCATATTTTCAGTCGATGGAATCACCGCAACCACATTCATCGGTAACTGCATTTCACCTAAAGCACGCATCGCACCTAAAACCGAACCTGCGCCTAACATATCGAATTTCATTTCATCCATGCCTAAGCCAGGTTTCAAAGAAATGCCGCCTGTGTCGAATGTAACGCCTTTACCGACTAAACAAATCGGAGCTTCATCACCGCCACCGTTGTATTCAAGCGTGATGAATTTAGGAGCCTCGTGTGAGCCACGAGCTACAGATAAGAACGAACCCATGCCGATTTTTTCACAATCATCCATGTCCAACACGGTCGCTTTCATGCCAAACTCAGCTGCGATGCTTTGTGCAGCTTCAGCAATGTAAGTCGGTGTACAAATATTGCCCGGTAAATTACCTAAATCGCGTGTCAAAGCCATACCGTTCGCAATGGCTTGACCCATTGAGATGGCTTTTTGAGCTTCGCTTTCATCGCAATCTGAGTTCAAGAAAAAATCAATTTCTTCAATCGCAAGCGGTGTGTTTTCATTTGCCTTAGTGTGGGTGTAGTTGTAATGCGCATTCACTGCAAGTTGGGCAGAGGCGCGCAAGCAGTCTGGATTGCCGCTTGCTACTGTAGCATTTAATACCGTCTTGATTTCGCCGGCTTTTAATGCATTGAACAAAGCCGTTTGGGCTTTGTTGAAGTCTTTTCGACACGCTGAATCACCCATGCCCACCAGTAAAATGCGCTTGCTCGCAACACCTGATAAACCGAATAACATTTGTGTTTCGCCCGCTTTGCCCGTGACATCTTTACTGTCAATAAGTGCTTGAATTGCGTTACCAGAAACTTGGTTGATGGTGTTTGTGGTTTCACCCAAAACGCCGTCTTTAAAAACTGGGAGACAAATACAATCCGCTGTTGATTGCGTTAATGAAGATTCGTTCGTAGAAAATTTCAAGATACCGTTTCCTTATGTTAAGAAAATGTTGTTTTATGCTATTATACGCCCTAATTGTAGGGTTAAACATTGCTTGAGAGTAAGACATATGGACTTAAATTTTTTGGATTTTGAACAACCGATCGCTGAATTAGAAGCCAAAATCGACGCTTTGAAACATGTCGGTTCGGATTCACAGTTAAATATTCACGAAGAAATCCAACAGCTTGAGCGAAAAAGCGAAGCCTTAACGCAAAAGATTTTTAGCAATCTATCGGACTGGCAAATCTCTCAATTGTCACGTCATCCTCAGCGTCCATACACTTTGGATTACATTTCGCGTATTTTTACCGACTTCAAAGAACTGCATGGCGATCGTGCTTTTGCCGATGACAAAGCGATTGTTGGAGGCATTGCGCGTCTGGATGGTCAGTCGGTGATGGTGATTGGTCAACAGAAAGGGCGCGAGACGAAAGAAAAAATTCGTCGTAACTTTGGTATGCCTCGTCCAGAGGGGTATCGTAAAGCCCTTCGTTTAATGAAAATGGCTGAGCGTTTCAAAATGCCAATTTTGACATTTATCGACACGCCGGGTGCATACCCGGGTATCGATGCCGAAGAGCGTGGCCAAAGTGAAGCGATTGCTCGTAACTTATTCGAAATGTCGAAATTGTCGGTTCCAGTGGTGTGTACTGTGATTGGTGAAGGCGGCTCAGGCGGTGCATTAGCGATTGGTGTGGGTGATAAAACATTGATGCTTCAGTACACAACTTACTCAGTGATTTCACCCGAAGGCTGTGCTTCGATTCTTTGGAAATCAGCGGAAAAAGCGTCTGAAGCAGCGAAAGCCTTGGGTATTACAGCAACACGTCTGCAGGATTTAGGCTTGATTGATGACATCATTCCAGAGCCATTGGGTGGCGCGCACCGAAATATGGATGCCGCCGCTTCGAGTTTGAAGCAAGCCTTGGTGAAAAGTTTAAATGAACTCGCGAATATTCCTGATGCGCAGCGTGCGGATAAACGTCACGAGCGATTAATGCAATATGGCAACTTCGTCGAATAATCAGATTATTCTTGACGCAGTGCAAACGGCCTTGGCTGATGTGATCAGTCAGGGCCGTTTTGTTTGTGTAGCTTTCAGTGGGGGCGTGGATTCCATGGTTCTGCTTCATGCTCTTAAAACACTCAATATTGACTGCAAAGCGATACACATCAATCATGGGTTGCAACAAGAGTCGGAGCATTGGGTTAAAAGTTGCTCTGCATTTTGTCGAAATGAATCGATTGAATTTGAATGCATTCAGCTTACACTGGAGCTCACCCGAAATATTGAATCACAAGCCAGAGATGCACGCTATAAAGCTTTGTTTAATGCAATGCCCAAAGATTCGGTTTTAGTGACAGCTCATCATGCCGATGATCAACTTGAAACGTTACTGCTGCGTTTAGTGCGTGGGTCTGGTTTGCGAGGTCTAGCGGGTATTCGCTCAATCTCGACACGCTCGACCCAAGAGGTTTGTCGTCCTCTGCTATCAACTACACGAATGCAGATTGAATCCTATGCTCGCGAATATCATCTGCATTGGGTTGAAGACCCGTCGAATCAAACGGAACAATTTGACCGAAACTTCATTCGACACCAAGTTGTCCCACAGTTAAAAGCCCGTTGGAGCAATGTGCTTGATCGAGTTCAAACCAGTGCGCAGCATCTGCAAGAAGAAGCCTTCGCTTTTGACTATTTACTGAATCAACAGCTTAATGAACGACAAGAGGGCGAAAAACTCAAGATTTCAGACACACCCATTGAGGTTGAGAGCCGAATTCTGCAAGTTTGGTTAAATCAATGGGGGATTGAGGCTCCAAAAACAAGAATTTTGACATTGATAGCACAGATGAAAGAGGCTGGAGCTGACTCGCTCCCAAGTTTGAGTTTTAAACAAGGCACCGTGTATGTTTACAATGAATATTACTGGTTTGAGGCCTCAAAGAGCTATCCGAAATGGTCAAGGGTACGAATCAAGAGAAATCTGAATACATTAAGGCCTACACGAATCCAGTGTTTGCCCGCTGAAACCGTTAAATCAGTCAAAATTCACGGTGATAATCATCATCGTAAGCTACGTCAGTTAATGAAGATTTACCAAGTGCCACCGTGGCGTCGAGCCCAAATACCCGTCGTGTTAATCAATGATGAATTGTGCTCAATCGGGGGTATAATCAATTTTGAAACAGGCCATAAAGGTGTTGTTGTTGCACCAAATTAGAGCAACGAGTGCACAAAATAATTACTTTTTATCAAAATGTATTTTTTAGCTCTCTTCTAACCTTTTGATTTTAAAGTATTGTTTTTCTATGGCACATGAATTGCACAAAAATGTGAAATCGATCAGGGGGATTGTATTATGAAAATGATTACGGCAATTATTAAGCCATTTAAATTAGACGATGTACGCGATGCGTTACATGAAATTAATGTTGATGGTATGACGGTATCTGAAGTTAAAGGCTTTGGTCGTCAAAAGGGTCATACAGAAATGTACCGTGGTGCAGAGTATGTTGTAGATTTCTTACCAAAAATCAAGATCGAAGTCGCTGTCAGCGGTGAGGTGCTTGATCAGGCTTTAGAAGCGATCATGAAAGCCGCAGCAACGGGTCAAATCGGTGACGGTAAGATCTTTGTTACACCAATCGAACAAACGATTCGAATTCGTACGGGCGAGTCTGGCCGAGACGCGTTGTAAAAAATTTAGAAGTTATAGGAGAGAGCTATGGAACAGTTAACGACAAGCGTTGACGTCTTATTTATTTTATTGGGTGCTATTTTGGTGCTCTTCATGCATGCGGGCTTTGCTTTTTTGGAAGTCGGTACCGTACGTCACAAAAACCAAGTCAATGCCTTAGTTAAGATCCTTTCAGATCTAGCGGTTTCTACCGTTGCGTATTTCTTTATTGGTTACGGTATTGCGTACGGCGTATTCTTGGGCTTCAACTTAGACGGAGCTTTGACAACAGCTATGTCTGAGCGTTCAGGTTATGACTTAGTGAAATTCTTTTTCTTGATGACCTTTGCAGCAGCGATTCCTGCGATTGTGTCAGGCGGTATTGCAGAACGTGCAAAATTCTACCCACAGCTTTTAGCAACATTCTTCTTGGTTGCATTGGTTTATCCATTCTACGAAGGCATGATTTGGAATGGCAATTTTGGTGTTCAAGATGCGATTGAATCAATGTTTGGTGCACCATTCCACGATTTTGCGGGTTCAATTGTTGTTCACGGTGTCGGTGGTTGGATTGCATTAGCGGCGATTCTTTTGTTGGGCGCGCGTGAAGGTCGATACGGTCCTCGTGGTCATCAGTGGGCACCGTCAAGTATTCCTTTCTTGGCGTTGGGCGCATGGATTCTGACAGTAGGTTGGTTTGGATTTAATGTGATGTCCGCACAACAAGTGGAAGGCATTCAAGGCCTAGTAGCAGTTAACTCATTGATGGCGATGGTCGGCGGTATTTTGGCCGCGACGTTCATGGGTGATAAAGATCCAGGTTTCGTTCATAACGGTCCTTTAGCAGGGTTGGTTGCGATCTGTGCAGGTTCGGATGTTGTGAATCCATTGGGTGCTTTGGTGATTGGTTTGGTTGCCGGTGGTTTGTTTGTATGGGCGTTTAAATGGACTCAAAACAAATTGAAAGTCGATGATGTTCTAGGTGTTTGGCCGTTGCATGGTCTATGTGGTGTCTGGGGTGCTTTGGCGGCAGGTATCTTTGGTTCAACAGCGCTTGGCGGTCTGGGTGGTGTTTCATTCGGCGCTCAAGTTGCCGGCACGATTCTAGGTGTTGCTCTTGCATTCATCGGTGGTTATGTCGTTTACGCTTTGATTAAGTCTTCGGTAGGTATCCGATTGACGAAGGAAGAAGAGTACGAGGGTGCGGATTTAGCGATTCACCGCATTCGTTCAACTCAGGAGCATTAATGCTGGGTTGAGTTGATCATTCAAATAAAAAGGCCGCTTCGATTGAAGCGGCCTTTTTTTGTGTCTATAGCAGTCTGCTGTTTAATCAGGAATATCCGGCACGATTCGTCGCAAGCTGTCTTCCTCGCCTTCGAGGTTTGATTGTTTCACAAACTCTTTTACCAATCGACGATTCAACATGTTTTTCGGAGCGGTATACTCAGTAATCAGTAAATCATCTGTATTCATTGGAAGTGGTTTTATTTCATCTTCCTTCAAGTAGGCCTGAACCTCTCGGTCATTCATTAAGAATGTATCTCTGAGTAAGGTGACAGGATTAAGCTCGGCTTTTTGGATTTGTGCTGCGACTTTTGGATAGTTCAAGCGATGTTGACTCAGAGCGTAAGAGGCCTTGAAATCTGGATTTTTTGAAGCCATCAAAATCACATCACCCGGTGTCGTACTCGTCCATAAAGAGACATTAGGAAATACTTTGTTAAGCGTATTGATGATGATTTTTAAGTTGCGCTCAGAAATGTTGTAAGCTGGCAACCATTGAATCAACAGGCCATCGTCCGTTAGATGGTCTTTGACGATGTTGTACCACTCGTATGCAAATAGGCTTGATTGCCCTTTAATCCAAGGATTGGAGGGCTGAGAAACAATCACATCGTGCATTTTGTCGGATGTCATCAACATTTGTCGAGCATCACGAACTTGTAAGTCTAGACGAGGATCAGCCAGCGGGTTGCCGTTAAAGTGATTAAAGAGTTTTG
>JAAZVR010000076.1 GCA_018623305.1 Thiotrichales bacterium
ATTTACGGAACGGAATCAAATCTTTATGATTGATTTCATCCCATGAGCGTGTATCCACGGGCAAGGCCAGGTGCGAATCCACTTCCACCGAACCGTGCCCTGGAAAATGTTTAATCACCGAAGGCATCCCCGCGGCTTTCATCCCTTGCATTAAATGGCGAGCCAGTACCGTCACGACCTCTGGTTGATCGCTAAACCCACGGTCACCAATGACTTCACTCACACCTAAATCCAAATCCACCACAGGCGCAAAACTAAAATCCACACCGCTCGCGCGTAATTCAGAAGCCATCACCCAGCCCGCGTGCTCCGCCAAGCGAAATGCGCGTTCATGATCGCCTTCGGCATAAATTTCACCAAACACGCGCATCGGTGGCAAATGAGTAAAGCCTTCCCTAAATCGCTGAACGCGACCGCCTTCGTGATCCACTGCAATCAGTAATTGAGGATGACGCAAGGCATGAATTTCAGTGGTCAAGGCCTGCAATTGTTCGATTGATTCAAAATGACGACGAAATAAAATAACACCGCCAACCAATGGATTCATCAAACGTTCACGATCTTTATCGGTCAAAACAAGGCCTTCAATATCAATCATCAAAGGCCCAAGTGGTATCGAAGTTTCTGGCATTTCCCGATGGAAATTAGCGTTGATTTTGGTCATAAATATCCCAACGTCTGCGTAAATATTCAGCGAATGAATTTACGCCATAAATAAATATAAATAAAGCCAAACTTGGCCAAATCACTAAATGCGGCGCCACTAATAAATAACGCGCCCCTTCTCGAATCATTTGCCCCCAACTCGCTTCAGGGGGTTGAATACCGAGTCCTAAAAAGGATAAACCCGCTTCGGATAAGACCGCTGCTGCAAACCCAAAAGTCGCTTCAACTAAAAGTGGCAAGCGAATCAACGGCAAAATGTGTCGCCATAAAATCACAGGGGTGGAAATCGCCATTGCGCGCGCTGCGTCAATGTGTAGGCTTTGTTTAACGCTTAACGTCTGCGCCCTAGTGATGCGTGCAAATCCAACCCAGCCCACCACGACTAAAGCCAATATCACATTATCCAGACCCGGTCCTAATACGCCTGCCAGTACAATCGCCAAAAGCAAGCCAGGAAATGCCAGAAATACATCCACGATGCGCATCAGTATATTGTCAACCCAGCCGCCAACATAACCGCTCACCAAGCCGACAGTGACGCCAATCAAAGCGGAAAATAGCACCACCCAAAGCGCGACGGACAACGCCACTTGAAAACCTGCAACAATTCGCCAAGCCACCGAACGTCCCAGCTCATCGTAGCCCGTTTGCAACATGGAATCCAAATGAATGGCATTGGCCTGCGCAGAGACGTCCCAATTCAAAAAGACCAACAAAGCCAAGAAGATAAACCCAAAACGCATCATCCTAAACGCACCCTTGGATCAAGTTGAGCATAAGCCAAATCAGTCAGCAGATTTACCCCCACATAAGCCAAGCTAATCACCAACATACAGCCTTGCACCACGGGGTAATCGCGTGTTTGAATCGCTTCGACCATTAATGTTCCAATCCCTGGCCATTGAAACACCACTTCGGTAATCACTGCGCCACCGAGTAACATTCCTAGTTGAAGGCCTAAAACCGTCAATACAGGTAAAAACGCATTGCGTAAAGCGTGTCGCCAAAGCACTTTATCTTCTGATAGGCCTTTCGCTCGCGCCGTTTTAATATAAGCCGATTGCATCGTTTGGAGGACGCTGGAACGAATCATACGCGCGGAAATCGCAGCCAAAGCACTGCCCAAGGCAATTGCGGGCAATATCACCGATTGTGGTGTTTCATTACCACCTGTTGGCAACCACAATAACACCACGGCGAACAGCCAAATCATCACGGGGCCTAAAACGAAATTCGGCACAGAAATGCCAACTAAAGAAATCCCCATAGCCAACTGATCTTGCCAACGCCCGACATTTTTTGCTGCCCAAAGGCCTAATGGCAAAGCAAATAAAAGCGCAAACACCATCGACATCGCGGCTAAATAAGCGGTTTCAACAATGCGTGCAGAAATCAATTCCATCACCGACTGAGCGTGATGAATTGATTGTCCCCAATCACCCACCACGACACCACTGAGAAAAGTTAAGTATTGCTCCCAAACCGATAAATTCAGCCCTAACGACTCTCTCAAGGCCTCACGATCGGCTCCACTTGCTTGCTCACCAAGCATCAATTCAACAGGATCACCTGGTGCGGCGTGTAAAACAAAAAACACCAAAGTCAGCACACCTAAAACCACCCACACAGCACTGAACAATCGGCTCAATAAATACGCGCTCATGCAACAATCTCCACACGCGTGCCTTCTTTGACCTGTTCGAATAAAGCCATCACATCACTGTTGCGCATTCGAATACACCCATGCGATTTTGCAACGCCCATCGGTTCCGTATCGGGCGTGCCATGAATGTAGATATAACGTGCATAACTGTCCACATTACCGCCCTGATTAAAGCCGATTTCCAAGCCACGCAATCGAAGAATGCGCGACAAAATCCAATCGCGTTCTGGGTATTCTTTGGCCAACTCGGGCGTGTAAATTTCATGGGTCCACTCCCGCCCAACAAAGACGGCATTTTCTGGACAATCTCCGCCAATGCACTGAGCAATCTCATGCGAACCTAAAGGCGTCTGACCGCTGCCCTCTTGCTGCCCAACGCCATTCAGAGCCGTACTGATTGAGTAGGTTTTGACGGGTTCAGGCTGAGCATCTTCAAATAATTCCAGCACTTGTTCGGCAATTCTGACTTTAATCCACATAGTTCAGCCCTGAGTAGTTCCCATCGGCGGATAAACGATATTTTTTCGCGCGCTCGCCTACAATCGCCACTTGGTTTTCATACCAAAGCGGCACATACGGCAAATCTTCTAAGACTTGCTGTTGTACTTTAAGGTAATCTTCTTGTTCAATCCATTGATCCACCTTTGGATTCACATAGGCTCCACGATTCGCACCTTTCGGCGGCTGAAACTCGGAGTGGAAGACATACTGAAAGATATCAGGTGTTTTAATGCCAACCCACGCCAAACTGTAAAGTTGGAAATTCCCGTTTTTAATATCGCCGTAAAAAGTACCCCAGTCGTAGCTTTGAATATTCAACTGAACGCCGATTTTGGCTAATTGCGCCTGCATCACGGTGGCTAAACGAATGCGAAACGGATCGGTTGAAGTCTTGTAACTTAAAACCAAAGGGTTTTGCTCGTTATAACCAGCTTCGGCCAGCAATCGCTGAGCTTGCTTCGGTTTATACTTAATCGGTTGGAACTTTTTGAGGCCTGCCCAATGCGTTTCAGGCAATAATGAATGCGCTGGGCGGGCTTGATCTTGAAATAAGTATTGAATTAAGGCCTGTCGATCAATACCCATCGCGATGGCTTGGCGCACACGCAAGTCCGATAAAATCGGGTCTTTTAAATTAAACCCCAAATACGAGAAATTACTGCCCGCGCGTGATTTAACCTCGAAGGCCTGTTTTTTATCCAAATAAGCCACTAATTCAAAAGGTAGATTATTTTGAATAATATCCAACTCACCTTTCATCATTTTCAGCACCCGAACCGTCGGGTCTTTGCTCAAAACAAATTGAAATTGACGCGCATCACTCACACGTTCAAGCGTCCATTTTTGTAGGCCTTTCTCAACCCATTTAAAATCCCCTGACCCAATTAAATTCATAGATTTTGGCAAAACGCCCAACGTTAAACGACTTACGAATAAAGAATCCGCTTTAGACAAATAAATGTCCATCGTCGTTTCGTTAATTTTCTCGATGCGCTGAATATGGCTCAAAGCCGCTCGATGCGGAGAGGCTGTTTTAGAATCCAACACGGATTCATAAGTGGCGATTACATCCTCAATCGTGACCGCTTGACCATTGCTGAACTGAGCGGGCTTCACCCACTTAAACCGATAATGAACGGGGCTTAACTCAACCCAACTCATCAAATCCGGCACAGGTTGATTAGATTCATCAAATTGCACAATGCCTTGATAAACCAATTGATTGAGTCGAGTTGAAGTGGCGTCTGTAGCAAATCGAGGGTCGAATTGCTTAGGCGCTGAAGATAAAGCGATCGTGATGGGTTTTTCAACCGATGTATCGGGCTGGCAGGCTGTGAGCATGGCGACACAGGCCAGCACCGATAGAAAACGCATCATAAGCCTTTAAAAGTCTCTTCAGTCAGCTGGTTTGTAACTGCTAAAAGCTTTAAATCCGTGATAAATGCATCTTTTTGTGTTTCATACAACGATTGTTTGGCGCCAAAGAAATTCGAACGCGCTTGAAACACATCCAACAACGATTTAAGGCCCTCTTGATACCCTTGTTCAGCTAAATCTAAGAAAGCTTTACTCGAGTCTACTGCCGCTTGAGTGGCAATCAACTTTTGTTGTAACGTTTTACGCGTTTCAATCAATTGTTCAAAATTCAATTGAACCGTTTCTTGGCTGTTTTGCAGTTGAAATTTGGCTTGTTCAGATTTAAATCTCAACTCGGTTTTTTCTGTTCCTCTCAAACCTCGGTCAAATACATTCCAATTTAATGATAGGCCTACAGTCCCGCCATCTTGAGTTGAAATATCTGATTCGGTGTACTGTGCAGTTAAATTGAGCGTTGGAATGAATTCATCTTTTTTTGCCTGTAAGCTATCTCTGGCGATACTTAATGCCAATCGTGCTTTGCGCAAATCGATGTTATTGTCCAAATCACTGTCGAACGATAGACCCGTCAACTGAGAAAGCTGATCCAACGATTGAGTAAAGGCGTGAATATCCTTGAGTGCGATTCCAACAAAATTCGCTAGAGTTTTTTGTTCAATTTCTAAATCAGATTGAGCTTGCAACCATTTGGATTTAACTAAATCACTTTGTGCTTTTGCTTCCAGTAAATCCATTTGATTGGCAGAACCCAATTTAAATGCGAGTTCTGCTTTTTCGAGCTGCAGGTTAGTTGATTCTTTTTCTGCCTGAACCAAAGCTACATTTTGTTTAGCAAGCCATACATCCAACCAAATTTCCGCAAAATCCAAACGATGATTTTGCAAAGACTTTTGCCAGTTCAGCGATGCCAACCCAGCTTGTTTTTCAGCTTGCTCGTATAGCGTAAACGCAGGTTTGTTATATAGCGCTTGGGCAACAGTAACACTGGAACTTGAACTTTCATTACCTTCGCTGTTTGCATAATCAGCACTCAAAGTTACATTTGGCAGAAATGCAGCATTGGCCTTATTAAGGATCTCTTTATCCGCTTGCATTGAACGATATTCCGCCTGCAAAGCAGGGTTATTTAACTCAGATTTCTTTAACAAATGATAAACATCTGCTTGAGCAAAAACTTGAGTTGAAGCCAGAACCATTAAGGAAATCAGTGTTTTTTTCATCATGACCTACTTTGTCAATTGTTTAAATATCTTAACTGAACTTTTAACGGAGTTCACCCAAAGAACCTAATTACCAAGATTTATAAGGTTTTTTGATTAAGTTCACATTGTAATAGCGAATGTCTTCAGTGACTTCTTCACCCAGCCAAGTAGGTTTATCAAACGTCTGTGTTTCCGAAGTTAATTCAACTTCGGCCACTATAAGGCCTTGGTTATCCC
>JAAZVR010000007.1 GCA_018623305.1 Thiotrichales bacterium
CACTTAAAGTTCCATGAAACTCTTCTGTGTCTGGGTACAGCACATGCACTTGCTCAAACTGACTTAACCAAGCCCACAAAGAGTGTTCTTCTTCAAATACCTCACCCACCCAAAACCGAGAATTCTCTACACACAAATGCGACAACCAAGCCGTCCCTTTGGTTTCTTTCTCTTCCGAGGGGTGCTGTAAAAAAGCGATATTGAATGGGCTTGTCACTTTCTTAATACAATGACAAATACAGGCCTTCTCAGGCCTTCGACATTGCTCACACATCACCCGTTTGCTCATTTAAACGTTCGGCGAATCGTAATTCTCAGGCTCGTCCGAATAGACACAGACATTCCACTTTTCAGCCAAACCCGTTTCCGCAAGGCAATAGGTTTCAAAAAATTCGATGATTTCTTTGCGCTGACAATGCGCTTCAAAATGTGCCATATCCGCCCAGACTTCATTAAACACAATAGGGAAACTTTCACCCTCAGCAAAAGGGCTTTGAATCTGGCGCGTCACTCGGTAAGAAATACAGCCATCCTCACGCAAGGTATTCGGCTCCAAGGCCTGCAACACTTTAAATAATTCTGTTTCTTTGCCCGCTTTCGGCAAAAACTGAGCAATGCAATACACTTTTTTTGACATTTCAATGTCCTCTTAATCTAAATTCGCGTAGGCCAAAATCAACCATTTATCGCCGTGTTCGGGGAATCGAATCTGCACGCGGGCATTTTTCCCGCTGCCTTCAACGGCTAAAACTGAACCTTGACCAAATTTCTTATGCTGAACCGTTTGCCCAATCGACAAACCGGTATCGTTGGCTTGAGAAGCCAAACTCGGCGTGCCACCAGAAAACTTTGGCTGGGCAATATTTGAATTGCGTAAACGCACTTCCTGAATATGCTCCGCTGGAATTTCTTCGATAAATCGTGATGGACGACCGTATTTGTCTTGCCCATACAATGAGCGTTTTTCTGCACAGGTCAAAATCAATCGCTGACGGGCGCGCGTCATACCCACATAGGCAATGCGGCGCTCTTCTAATAATTGATTCGGGTCTTCTAAACTGCGCTGTGAAGGAAATAGGCCTTCTTCCATACCCGCAACGAATACCATCGGGAACTCAAGGCCTTTAGCCGAGTGAAGCGTCATCAGCTGAACACAATCTTCATTCACTTCGGCTTGCGTATCGCCCGCTTCTAACGCCGCGTGCGCCAAGAATTCGGTCATTTCGTCTTGATCATCTTCGGGCTCAAACAAATTCGTAAATTGTTTCGCAGCACCGACTAATTCATTCAAGTTTTCCAAACGGGCTTCGGCTTTATCCGATTTGTCTTTGCCGTGATGTTCACGCAATTTGCTTGAGTGAATTACGTGTTCCATGGTTTCCGACAAAGTCAGCGTATTGGTTTCAATTTGCAACTCTTCAATCAATTCATAGAACTTATTCAAAGCATTATGCGCACGCGCTGCGAGGATATTTTGTTCCAATGTTTTTAACATCGCCGCCCACAAAGTGATGCCTTCAGAACGCGCCATCTCTCGGCACACACCTAAAGTCCGTTCACCAATGCCTCGCGTCGGTGTATTCACCACACGCTCAAACGCAGTGTCATCATTTCGATTCGCCAACAAACGCAGATAAGACAGCGCATCTTTAATCTCCGCTCGATCAAAGAAACGCAGACCACCATAGACTCGATATGGAACACCCATACCAATCAAGGTTTCCTCAAAATTGCGGGATTGCGCATTGGAACGGTACAAAATCGCCACATCCTCTCGACGCCCGCCTTGAGCCACCCAGCCCTGAATGCGCTCAACCACAAACCGAGCCTCATCCATTTCATTGAAGGCTTGATATACATCCACCAAAGCGCCGTCGCCATCGGCCGTCCATAAGTTCTTACCCAAACGGTCTGGGTTATTGGCAATCACCGCATTCGCCGCACTCAAAATATGACCGCTTGAACGGTAGTTTTGCTCAAGACGCACCGTTTTCACTGGACGAGTTTTCGCAAAATCCTGTTCAAACTGGCGAATGTTTTCCACGCGCGCTCCACGCCAACCGTAAATGGATTGATCATCATCACCGACAATAAAGGCCTGACCCGTTTTACCTGCTAATAACTGCACCCACGCATATTGAATGGTGTTGGTGTCTTGAAACTCATCCACCAAAATATGCTGAAATCGACGTTGGTAATTCGCCAATAAATCAGGGTTCTTTAACCATAGCTCATGTGAGCGCAGTAATAATTCAGCAAAATCCACCAAACCCGAACGTTGACACATCGCTTCGTATTCACGATAAATCTTAATTAATTGTTCGGTATAAAAATCACCGCCCGAATCCATTGCATCTGAGCGAATGCCCTCATCTTTCTGCTGATTAATAAAAGATTGAACCTGACGCGGCGGCATGATTTTTTCGTCAATTGCCATCGCCTTCAGCACTCGACGAATCGCACGGTATTGATCTTCCGAATCTAAAACTTGAAAGCCTTCAGGCAAACCCGCTTCAACTGGATGCATGCGCAACAAACGATGAGCCAAACCATGAAAGGTACCGACCCAAAGTGACTGCGTTGAAAAGCCCAATAATTCGGTAATTCGATGACGCATTTCTTTCGCCGCTTTATTGGTAAAGGTCACCGCTAAAATATTATGCGGTGCCACACGTTCCACACCCAACAACCACGCAATTCGGTGAACTAAGACACGGGTTTTACCACTGCCTGCGCCGGCAATAATCAAACCGTGCTCACCACTGATTGTCACCGCCTCGCGCTGCTGCTCATTTAAACCATCTACAATTTGTGAAATATCGCCGTCAAACATATAAAAAACTTGCTTTACAAAATAAATTCGGGTAAAAAGATATTAGAAATATTCTTAAATTCTATCACCTCGTTCTCTTTGGCATATTGATATGTCATTCTTCTAGTTGAAAATTGACCCCAAAGACCCGATAGAATAATTACAAACAACTACATAAAAGGTAATAAACCATGAGTGATGCAATCCTAACGGTTACTGATGACAATTTTGATGCGCAAGTTGCGGCATCTGACAAGCCGGTACTATTGGACTTTTGGGCTGAATGGTGTGGGCCTTGTAAAATGATTGCTCCGATTCTGGACGAAGTTGCTAGCGAATACGCAGGTAAAATTTCAGTCGCAAAACTGAACATTGATGATAACCCGAACACGCCTCCTCGTTTCGGCGTTCGTGGTATCCCTACTCTAATTTTGTTCAAAAACGGCGAAGTCGCTGCAACAAAAGTAGGCGCACTTTCTAAAAGCCAACTTTGTGAATTCCTAGACCAAAACGTTTAAATTTCTTTGGGGCGTGAACGTTCGATTCGCGCCCTCTTCCTTTCCCCCTAACCTCAAAAACAAACATGCATTTATCTGATTTAAAAAAACTTTCTGTCACTCAACTTCAAGACCTTGCGAAAGAATTGAATGTTGAAAACGTCGGTCGCGCTCGCAAGCAAGACATTATTTTTGCCATTCTTAAAGCGAAAGCTAAAAACGAAGAAGACATCTACGGCGAAGGCGTTTTAGAAATCTTGCCAGACGGCTTTGGTTTCTTACGTTCAGCACACGCGTCTTATTTAGCAGGCTCGGATGACCTTTATGTTTCACCTAACCAAATCCGTCGTTTCGGACTTCGTACAGGTGATACAGTTGAAGGTAAGATTCGCCCACCTAAAGACAGCGAACGTTATTTCGCGTTGTTAAAAGTTGAAAAAATCAACTTTGAGCCGACAGAAAACTCGAAAAAGAAAATCTTGTTTGAAAACTTAACACCTTTGCATGCCAACGAGCGTATGAAAATGGAGTTGGGTAATGGCACAACGGAAGATTTAACCGCTCGTATCATCGACCTTGCCGCGCCAATCGGTAAAGGTCAGCGTGGCTTGATTGTCGCACCACCGAAAACGGGTAAAACGATGATGCTTCAACAGATTGCACATTCAATCACTCAAAATAATCCCGAGTGTTATTTGATGGTGTTGTTGATTGATGAGCGTCCGGAAGAAGTGACTGAAATGGAACGTTCGGTGAAAGGCGAAGTGATTTCATCAACGTTTGATGAGCCTGCCGCGCGTCATATTCAAGTCGCTGAAATGGCCGTTGAAAAAGCAAAACGTTTAGTGGAACACAAACGTGATGTTGTCATTTTGATGGATTCCATTACGCGTCTTGCCCGTGCCTACAACACTGAAACGCCTTCATCAGGCAAAGTGCTTACCGGTGGTGTGGATGCAAAAGCCCTTCACCGTCCTAAGCGCTTGTTTGGTCCTGCACGTAATGTAGAAGAAGGCGGCTCTTTGACGATTTTGGCAACGGCCTTGATTGATACGGGTTCTAAAATGGATGAAGTCATCTACGAGGAATTTAAAGGGACAGGTAACCTAGAGATTCACTTGGATCGTAAATTCTCTGAGCGTCGCATCTTCCCTGCAATCAATGTCACTCGTTCAGGCACGCGTCGAGAAGAGTTGTTGGTAAACCCAGCGGAGCTTCAAATGATTTGGGTATTGCGCAAAATGTTGGACGGCATGGATGATGTCGAAGGCATGGAATTCCTATTGGATAAATTGCGCGCAACCAAAACCAATGACGAATTCTTTGGCTCTATGAAAGGCTAATGGATACGCTCTTTTGGGTTTTGTCTAAAGTGGTCTGGGCTGTTTTAAGTCCAGACCATTTTTTTATTCTGCTTCTGAGTTTTGGCTTTCTGGCCTTGTTACTTAATCGCCAGCGTTTGGCGAAATGGTTCATTGGCTTACCAACTCTGGCTTTTTTGGTGATTACCTTTCTACCCATCAACGATTGGCTTCTTTACCCTTTAGAATCTCGTTTTCACAAACCGGTCTTACCTGAACACATTGATGGAATCATTGTTTTAGGCGGTGCGGAAGATTCAGCGTTATCGCATGCTTGGGATGAGTTTGTCGGCAATGACGGCATGGAACGTTTAACAACCACGGCACGTTTAGCAAAGCAGTTTCCAAATGCTAAAGTGGTTTTCTCTGGCGGCTCTGGACGCATCACTGAACAACACTTTAATGAATCTAAAATCTCAAGAAGCTTTTTAATTGAGCAAGGCATAACGCCAAGTCGTATTCAACTGGAAGGCGCCTCACGCAATACCTTTGAGAATGTCAAAAACACAATTCAAGTAATTCAACCGCAGAGTGATGAAAACTGGATTTTGGTGACGTCTGCTTTTCACATGCCTCGCAGTGTGGGCATATTTAATCGCTTTGATTGGCAGGTGATTCCCTACCCAACAGCTTATCTTTCTCGACCACCTGAGTATCAACAAATCGGCTTACCGATGTTTCATGAACATATGTTCTACACATGGATTGGCGTGCGAGAGTGGATCGGTTTAACGGTGTATTATTTCACCGACAAAACGTCGGATTGGTTGCCACAACCACAGGCAAATTCTAAGCCTTGACAGCTTGTGTACAATAACAATTAATTAATCTATCAACCGCACCCATGAGACTTCGCTTTGCACTGCCGCTGATTGCTTTACTCTTTATCCAGACACTCAGTCTGGTTCACGGCGCAGAACACCTATTTCATCATCATGATGAAGCCTGCGATATTTACATTGATGCCGACCGTTTAACGAAGTCTTCTCTTGGCCTCACTGAATTTATTTGGCCTGTTGAATTTGCCGTTGCCAACACGGTTTTTCAGTTTTCAATTCAGTCTGCTGTTCCTCAAACACTGACTTCTTATGATTCAAGAGCGCCACCCCAAGCCCCTATTTCAGCTTAATTTTTAAACTTTAAAATTCGAAATAGGATACATAATGAAAAAATCAATTTTAGGATTGAGCATTGCCGCTGCAATGGCTCAAGGCACTGCAATGGCCGCAGAAACAGACCCTCACGATGAATCGAACTGGAAAGCCAGCTTAATGACGGAATTCGTTTATTTTGACCATTCAGCCGACGAATTCCCAGAAATGGAAGGCTTTCCAATGGGCGGACACAATCACGGCCCTCGTGAAGGCCTACATACAGGTCATTGGGAAGCGATACTTGAAGGCGATATTTCAGAGCACTTCAAAGCACGTTTTAACTTAGCTTTGCTAGAAACAGAAGAAGAGGGCTTGGAACACTTTTGGGAAGAAGTCTATTTGCAATCCAAAGGTTTAGGCAATGGCCTGAAATTCACTTTGGGTCGTCAATATACAGAAACGGGCTACCATACTTCAAAGCACAATCACGAATGGGATTTTGTCGATCAACCTTTAATTATTGATGCACTTTATGGCGCTCATCCGATTTTTGACGGTGCACGCGTGAACTGGTTGGCGCCGACCAATCAATACTGGGAATTCGGCGCTGAAGTCAGCGATGGCGAATCTTTCCCAGCGGCGGGTGGTAATACTTGGAGCCTATTCGCAAAAACGGGTGGAGACATCGGTGACTCAAGTTCTTGGCTCGCAGGCGCGGGTTATTACCGTGCGGGTGATGTGAACAATCGTACCAGCGAAGGCCATGAGCATGAAGGGCACGATCACGGAGATGCCTCTTTCACAGGCGATGTCGATATTTGGAATGTGAATGCCGTGTATAAATGGGCGCCGATGGGGAATATCAAAACGCAAAATCTAACATTGCAAGCCGAGTATTTTGTGAAATCAGAAGAAGGCAATCTCAATCTAATGGAATCGAATGGTACCGATGTTCATCGACACTTTAATTATGAAGGCGAGCATTCGGGCTTCTACGCACAAGCGGTTTATCAATGGCAACCGAATTGGCGCGTCGGCTATCGTTATGAGCAGTTGAATGCGAATAATGATTTGTATTACATTGCAGGCCTTGATCCTAACGTGAATCGCCCTGCCAATGAAGACGAACTCGAAGCGACTTTATTACACGATGATTATTCACCGAAAAAACAAAGCCTGATGTTGGATTACTCACCTAAGCATGAGTCGCGTATCCGCTTGCAATACAACATCGATCAGCGCAGTGGCTCTGTCACTGACCGTCAGTGGTTGTTGCAATACTCTCACAGCTTCGGCTCGCACGGCGCACATGCCTACTAAGGAGTTTAGCGATGTTAAAAAAACTTTTGAGCATCGTTGCTTTGAGCGGATTCATTCCGCTCTCAGCTTATGCCCAACTCAATGTCTTTACCTGCGAACCTGAATGGGCTCAACTGGCGAGCGAGTTAGGTGGTCAACACGTGAAAGCGCGTTCGGCGACCACCGCTTATCAAGACCCGCATTACATTCAAGCGCGCCCGAGTTTGATTGCCAAAGCCCGTCGTGCAGATTTATTAATCTGTACGGGGGCGGAATTGGAAATCGGTTGGTTACCTGTGTTGTTAGAACGCTCTGCCAACGCAGCTATTCAGCCTGGCAAGTTGGGGCATTTTATGGCCGCAGATTTTGTCGATATGATGGAAAAACTCGACCGTGTGGACAGCTCAATGGGGCATGTTCATGCGGCGGGTAATCCACACTTTCAAACCGACCCGCGTCGCATGATTCAGGTTGCTAAGGCCTTAACTCAACGACTGATTGATTTGGATCCTGCAAATACCGATGACTATCGCGCTCAAGGCAATGCGTTTCAACAACGTATGACGAGCTCGATTCAGCAATGGTCAGCTCAAGCCTCTGCATTGAAAGGCCTATCAATGGTGGTTCACCATCGATCCTGGGTGTATATGAATGACTGGCTCGGTTTGAATGAAGTTGCAGCTTTGGAACCTAAACCGGGTATTCCACCGTCCACGGCGCATTTGAGTCAGCTATTGGAGCAGATGAAAAACGAACCTGCCAAGGCGATTATCTACTCCGCTTATCAAAGCCCTAAAGCGGCGGATTGGTTGTCGAATCGGACGCAGATTCCTGCGCTTAAATTAAATTCAACCGTTCTGCCTGACCAATCGCTGCACGCGTTTTATCAAAGCTTGATTGATTCATTATTGGAGGTTGCTCAATGATGTCGCCTGAAATGGCCATCTTAGTTCCGGCGTTTATCGCCGGGCTTTTGATTTTCGCCACCCACATTCCGCTCGGGCAAGAAGTGCTGAAACGCAAAATCGTTTTCATTGATTTAGCTTTGGCGCAAATTGCCAGTTTAGGCATTATGATGCCGATTCTTATTGGTCGAGATGATTTACTGCATACCTCGCCTTGGGCGGTTCAGGCCTTTGCGATTGGATTTGCGCTATTCGGTGCTTTTTTAATCGAACGGTTGCGAGCGATATTTAAAGACAACCAAGAAGGCCTTGTAGGAACGATTTACATCGTTTCATTCAGCGCGGCGATTTTAATTGGCTCAACGAATCTACACGGTGCTGAACACCTGATGTCGGTGATTGATGGGCAACTGTTATGGGCGGATTATGAACACGTCACCGTTTTATCCATTGTTGCGGTGTTGTTTTATGCCTTGCTGTGGTGGAAACCTGCAATTTTAGAATCCAAAGCGTTTTATTACATTATCGCGGCTGTGGTGGTGATGTCTGTGCAAGTGGTCGGCGTGTATTTAGTCTTTGCCAGCTTGATTATTCCCGCACTCTTTAACAGCAAATTAAACTGGCCACGTTGGGGTTTGGTCGGTGTGAGCAGTCTTGCTTTGGCAGGTGGATTGGCCTATTCACTCATCAGCGATTTGCCAACAAGCCCGCTGATTATTTGCCTAATGCTCTGCGTATTCGTCTGGATGTTGTTGATTAAATGGATTTACAGCCCCGTTAAATAGCGCAGTTGTTTTTCTAATTGCGCCATTTCGCGGGTCGTCAAACTCGCTAAAACCTCATCACCAATTCGGTTGCGGTCAATAGAACGAGTTTGTTCAATCACACAATAAGAGGATTTTAGCAATCGTTCTCGCGGCAAAATTTCAACACGCAAGGATTCCATTCCCGCCCAATATTGAGAAGACAAAGGCACAATCATCACCATCGAAATGTGCGCATCCAATAAACGGTTTTCAGTCAATACAACGACGGGACGCACCTTGCCAATTTCCGCACCTTGATTTGGATTTAAGCGTGCAATCCTAACTTCGCCACGACGCATTATTTCCACCAATCGGCTTCGTTTTCAGCGACATTCAAACGCTCTGTATTCTCTGAATCCGATGGGTAAAACGCTTGGTTTATTTCAACCATCTCCGCTTGATAAGCTGGATTTTCATTTAAAGATTGAACCGCTTGAACCATAGATTCCAATTCCATTTCACGTTTCTTCATTGCGAGGAATTGTTCTAAGGCCTCACGCCCTAGAGCCGATTTGGTACTTTGTTCTCGTTGAGCAAAAAACTCAAGTTGAGATTCAATTTGATCAGGCAAGCGCAACGTTAATACACTCATGACACACCTCAAATACGTTTCGTATTACAAAGTGTATTACAAATCAAAAAGTGCGTCAAAAACGATTAACGGCCGCGCCCCATGCCACCACCTGAACCAAAACGACCCGAATGAGGCATTGCACCTGTACCACGATTCAAACCTGACGGCGCTGGCGCTGAACCCGAACTGAATCGCCCCGAACGGAACTGAGCTTTGCCTTGTAAAGCACCGTTGAACTGAGCATTCAAATGGCCTTGTAAGTTACGCTCCACCACAAACTGTTTCTGTTCACTCGCAAACGGCCAAGTCATTTCTCGACTGATTTGTTGAATCGCATCAGGATTGCTACTCAAGCGAGTCGCCATCCAAGTGCCATCCGACTGCAACCAACCACTGACAATCACTTGCTCACCCGCTTCAATCGCGCGACCACTCGACCAAGCGGAGTCAATCTGTGTCGCACTCGACCAACGCACCCATTCGCCATTCACAATCAAAAGATTACGTTTGACCTCTGACACTTCACCCGAAACTGGGAAGTGCAATTGAATTTGTTCAGCACGAATTTCAGACTCAGTATCCACTGTCGTCAACATCACTTGCTGGCCTAAAGCCAAGTCATAAGTCCCTGGAATATTCGCTTTCACACCTGATTTATCATCAATTTGGATGTGCAAATTATTCACATAAATACTGCCGAAAGCCTCAATCGTTCCGATAACCCCTGTGCCACCAAAGCCTGATTCATCCGCTTGCGCCACAACGCCTGTTCCACCGAAACCTGAATCATTAACAGAGGTGTGGCCTGTTCCGCCAAAGCCTTCTTGAGGAATCGACGTTGAAGCGAACTGAGACTGAGTCGTTGCGCAGGACAACAAAAACAGAGACAACAGAAAAACGATGAAGGCTCGCATTAATCACGAGCCTTTTTATGGAAATATGCACCGACGTGGAAGTCAGCAGTGGATTCATCTTGGGAAGCGGAATCACCACGCGCTTGAGCCGCCATATCATTTAAATGCGTCAGTGTTTCAAGATTACGACGCTTCGCTTCCTCTTCGATTTCATTCACGGCTGACACAGGCAAGTTTTTGTAAAACACCGCACGGTCAAACATCGGATCAATCGAACCTTTAAGGTTGTGCGTCACCGTTTCGATGTGCGCGCCTAAGTTTTTACCCGCAAAATAAAGTTTCTCAACATCATCTTCGGATGGCACCAAACCACGTTGCAATAAAGTCACTCGCCCCTCATCGACAGAAGCAATGCCTTGTGTGACCCAATCATCGAGCAAACTGCGGAAGTGTTTATCTTTTGAAATGCTATAAACCAAGGCCTCAAACGACGGCGATTCCCCCGTTTTTGCAATCACTAATGGCTGATTATTCTCATCTAAATAGTCAGATGTTGACAACCATTTCGCCATCACAGACGCGCCCAAGCTGGCTTGAATTTCACCCAAAGGAATTTCATCTTCTTGAGCTAACAACTCACGCAATCGTTTCACTTCTTTACGGTGGATGCCTGTCACCAAACTCACACGACTGTCGGTCAATCGCTTGCCTTCAATCTGTGCCGATTCACTGGCGACTTCAACATAAATGGATTTCAACGCATCCGACACTGCGGTGTAAGTAATCCCGCGGTTAAGAAGAAACTTGACCAAAGGCTTCAAGACGCGCTTGAGCATTCGGTCGATACGATTGTCGGTGGTTTGTTCTGTCATCCTCTTATTTTACTCTGTGTTGAGACTTAGTGAGAACCCTTACCTTTTTGTTGACGCAATTGTTTTTTCTGCCCTGAGCCCGAGCCGTCTTTCAATTGCTGTTTAGTTTGAGTTTTTGTCTGCGTATGCGTATGCGTGCCATCATTTGCATGTACATGGCCTGTCGCCATCCAACCAAAGCTCAATACAATCGTCATTGCTGCAATCATTTTTGTTTTCATAATCATGTCCTTTCAAATGGGATTTAAATTCTGTTTTACTGGTTACCGTTGCCTTTCGGAACTTTTGGATAATCTTTATCATAATCTGCACCCAAAGAGCCACAGCCTTCAGCCACACCTTGTTTGACTAGAGCATTATCAAATGCCCAATAATGGTTGTAACTGCCCGAACGCAGGCTTTCAAAAGCGGCGACTAATTCATACGCGCCTAATTCATTGGCTTGGTCGATACTGGCGTTCAAATCATTCACATCCACCACTTCGACCATACAAGCAGACTCCAGTGCTTTAATGGTTTCAATTGCATCGCCACCCGCGTGTTCCCAAAGGTTGTTATACAGGGTTTGCACTTCGGGCAAAATAAACTCCGCACTTGGGATTGCCGCTAAGGCCTCATCGTTGTATCCCGTAACAACCGCTGTTTTTTCTGATTCTGCAAAACCAATCAAATCTAAATCGTATTTTTCAGCCAAAGCACGCATCGCTTCTTGGTGCTGAGATTCCGAATTCGTTGCCACGTTATACAAAGGCTTAATGTCTACGCCCTGAGTTAAAAGCGTGTTATATAGAGTCAAGTATAAATCTTTTGCCATTTTCTCCTCGTCCCAAGAAAACGTAATCAAATCTTGAACGATAGGTCCTTTTTCTGAATCCGCCAGCAACTCCTCCAAACCCTCAAAACTCGCTTGAGTGATGCTAATGGCTGAATCTGAGGCCAATAATTCCGTTGCTTCCGTGGCATCTAAAGCATCCACTTGAGTCGACAATTCAGTGATTAACGTTTGCTCCAATTCCAAAGCGGTTGAAGAACCATCATAGGCCTCCAAACGCGCTTCGATATCCGTGATTAAAGCGGTTTCGTTGGTTAAATCCAATGTTGAAAAATCGGTCACAGAATTTTCAATCGCAAATTTAAACACCGCATCACTTAGCGCAGCAATCGCCAAATCCGTTGACGGTGTTTCCGTAGTCAATTGTTCATACGTAAAACCCAAACCTTCAAGCACGGTTAAATGATCCGCATCGGCTGCCAAGGTCGAAGCCAATGTCGCTTTTGTCCCAGCATAAGCCTTCATCTGAAGATTACCCATTGCTACATCGCCTTCGGACAAGACACCATCACCGTCTAAATCAATATAGCCACCCGTTGACGTGATTGGATATTCAGGTGTCAAAGCAAAGCGATATTGATTGGTAGGATGACCGTTTGCGTCTTGAACAGGTTCACCTTTAACGCCTTGTGCATCACAATCACATGAGCATACAAAACGGGGCCACGCTCAACCGTGACATCCGTACTTGTATCTGTCGCCCCAGAGGCATCAGCTGTCGTGCCACCACCACACGCTGTTAAATTCATCGCAGCAATTAAGGCCATGCTTAAAAGTGTTTTTTTCTGTGCATTCATAATTAAAGTCAAATTTATGTAAAAATGTTACATTTATTTAAAAGATGGACACATGATAACGACAGCAAAAACACAAATCAAAAAAATGTTACTTTTTTACATTTATTAATCTTATAGAGCCTAATAAGGTTTTATCTATATGAAGTTGCAAGGATTTTTTCGCTCGCTATAATACGCGGTTCAATTTGGCCGTTCGCTGAAACAGCGCGAACGAACTGCGGTCAAGATACGCCCTCTTAAACAGCCCAACGCTGATGTTGGCGAGCGCGCCTTGATCTAATAGCTTATAAAAATAGGATTACTCAAATGCGCGAAGGCATTCATCCAGAATACAAAACAGTTGTTTTCCAAGATATCTCAACTGGCGAAGTTTTCATGACTAAATCAACAATGGAAGCAAAAGATACAATCGAAATCGACGGCGAAACTTACCCTTGTGTACGTGTCGAGGTTTCTTCTGCATCTCACCCGTTCTACACTGGTAAGCAGAACCTTGTTGATACAGAAGGTCGTGTTGAGAAGTTCAAGCAACGTTACGGCATGTAATCTGCCCACTTGCTTTGTTAAGGCCGCTTTTAAGCGGCCTTTTCTTTGTCTCACTTATCCCCACAATATCCGCTAAAATATTGCCAAATTTAATAAGGGAGTCCCCCATGTCAGAATTACAAAATGATCGTTTTTTGAGAGCTTTGTTAAAGCAACCTGTTGACCGTACACCGGTATGGATGATGCGCCAAGCAGGTCGTTACCTACCAGAATACCGCGCTTCACGTTCTGAAGCAGGTTCGTTTATGGACTTGTGTCGCAATACTGAATTAGCGACAGAAGTGACATTACAGCCTTTAGATCGTTTCCCTGAAATCGATGCGGCGATTTTGTTCTCTGACATTTTGACCATTCCTGATGCGATGGGTTTAGGCCTGCGTTTTGAAGCGGGCGAAGGCCCTAAATTTGACCGCCCTCTTCGCACTCAAGCGGATGTTGATAAATTGTTCGTTCCAGACATGGGTTCAGATTTGAAATATGTGATGGATGCAGTCAGCTCTATTCGCAAGGCCTTAAATGGTCGTGTCCCTTTGATTGGTTTCTCTGGTTCGCCTTGGACTTTGGCAACGTACATGATTGAAGGCGGTTCGAGCAAGAACTTCTCAATTATCAAGCGTATGATGTTTGATGAGCCTAAGATGTTGCACCAAATTTTGGAAGTATTGGCAGATTCGGTTGCAGCTTATTTAAACGCTCAAATCGAAGCGGGTGCTCAAGCGGTTCAGTTATTCGATACATGGGGTGGCGTATTGACGACTCGTGATTACAAAGAGTTCTCTTTGAACTATATGCAACGTGTGATTTCTCAGTTGAAGCGTGAAAATGACGGCCGTAAAGTGCCTGTTATTATGTTCACAAAAGGCGGCCAAGGCTGGTTGGAAGACATGGCAGATGTCGGCGCTGATTGCTTGGGCTTGGACTGGACCATTGACATTGACAAAGCACGTGAGCGTGTCGGTGACAAAGTCGCATTGCAAGGCAACATGGATCCAAATGTGTTGTACGCTTCACCGGATCGTATTCGTGAAGAAGTGGGGTCAATCCTTGAGAAATTCGGCACAGGTTCTGGCCATGTGTTTAACTTGGGCCACGGTATTCACCCTGAAATCAACCCTGAACACGCAGGCGCATTCTTTAAAGCGGTTGCCGATTTGAGTCCGAAGTACCACGGGTAAATAGCTTTCAAGGCGCTCGAATCACGCTTTTCTGGCTCAACATACAAGTCGCTCAAAGATAGGTACCCCTTTCCCACTCCGGTCGCTACGCTCCGACGTCGCGGATAAAGGCGCACACTATCCGCGACGTTGATTGAGCTTTTTGAGGCGGATTGGAGTTTCTTTCTAAGCGCAGTTGGAGCAAAGCGACCTAAGCGTGAAAGAATCCCAATCTTTGAGCCAAAAAAGCTCGACTCGAGCGACTTGAACCTTGAGCCCAAAAAGCGTAGGCCAACAGTAAGGACAATCCATGTTTGAATTACACCCACAATTGGATAAAGACTGCTTTGTCATTGAAGAAGGCGATAAATTTCATTTGTTGCTCCTCAACAATGCAGATTATCCATGGTTAATATTAGTGCCTCATACCGATTGTTTGGAGTTGCACCACATGGACATCGACCAGCAATTGATGTGGCTGTATAAGATACAGCAAACTTCAATATTTATGGAAAAGCATTTCGATATCGAAAAATTGAATGTCGCGAGCATTGGCAACATGGTTCGTCAAATGCACTGGCATATTATCGGTCGTCGAGAGGATGATGCCCTTTTCCCAAATGTTGTTTGGGGTAGTCCAGCGCAGTCCACTTATTCAAAATCTCAGGTAGAAAGCATTCAGCAAGCCTGGGCACTGTATTCCAAAAAGTAAAAGGAACCGTTATGTCATTTGACCAAATTCGTGAATTTTTAAGCAAAATGCAAGCAGATCCTGATTTAAAAGCACAGGTGACATCCGCTGCAACGGCTGATGATGTGGCTTTGATTGCGGCCAAGATGGGTTTCACCTTCTCAGGTGACGCTTTATTGCGTTTTTCAGGCCAGAAAGTTGAGAAAGTGACTGTGCATAAACTCAGCCCTCCAGGTGGTGATTACACCTAACCTTTATGCTGATTGCGAATTCAACCGACATTCGCAATCATTCAAGCCATAAATAATTTCAATCACCCAACAAATCTCATCCTTTATCATACCCCTACTTTTTATATGCTAATAACCGGGGTTTTTCATGCAAAAAAATAGATGGTTAATGGCGCTTGCTGCAGTGGGCGTTCATATCTGTATCGGTTCAGTGTACGCGTGGAGCGTATACGTCAACCCAATCAAAGATTTGATGGGATGGACATTGACCGATGTCACAATCGCCTTCAGTGTTGCGATTTTCTCATTAGGCCTTTCTGCTGCCCTTATGGGTAAATTTGTCGAAAAAAATGGCCCTAAAGTTTCCGCCATTATCGCTGCCACATTATTTGGTTTAGGGACTGCAGGCTCTGGCCTTGCAATTTTCATGGAATCCAAGATGATGCTGTATTTCTTCTACGGCGTTATGGGTGGCGCTGGCCTCGGTATTGGTTACATCTCTCCGGTATCGACTTTGGTTAAATGGTTCCCAGACAAGCGTGGTTTAGCAACGGGTTTAGCCATTATGGGCTTCGGTTTTGCATCTGCTGTTTGGGGTCCAACCATTAAAATCTTGATTGGCGAAATCGGCGTTGGCTCAACCTTTGTAGTCTTGGGGATTACGTATTTCATCATCATGTTTGCATCTGCGATGTACTTAGAAAAACCTGAAGAAGGTTACATGCCAGAAGGCTTCAAAAAGAAAGTCGAGTCAGGCGAGAAAAAAATCAAACCCGACTTGGCAATGCTGGGTGTCGGTGAAGCCGTACGAACGCCTCGTTTCTACGGCCTATGGTTGATGCTATTTATCAACGTAACGTGTGGTATTGCCATCATTGGCGTTGCTTCACCACTACTCCAAGAAGTGCTTGGTGTATCCGCTCTTGTCGCTGCAGCAGCTGTCGGCCTGATGGGCATCTTTAACGGAGCGGGGCGTATTTTCTGGGCTTCATTGTCGGATTATCTAACGCGCCCTGTGGTATATATTATTTTCTTCGCCACTCAAGCAGTCGCATTCTACATGCTTCCATCCATCACTGAAATCTTGCTATTCCAAGTAATTTTGTACTTCATCATGTCTTGCTATGGTGGTGGCTTTGCATCTATTCCAGCTTACATTGGCGACATCTTTGGCACAAAAGAACTGGGCGCAATTCACGGCTGGATTCTTACCGCTTGGGCCGCTGCAGGTTTAGTAGGTCCATTGATTATTGCAATGGTTAAAGATGCCACAGGTTCATACTCTGAAACGCTGTATGTTTTCTCAGGCTTCTTTGGTATTGCGCTGTTAATTTCAATCGCAATGTTGATCAACATCAAATCGATTCGAAAACAACAAGCCTAATCAATTCAATAGCCTTGAAAGCCCAGCTTAGCCTGGGCTTTTTTGTTTCAACTCACAATTAACTGGAAAAGCTCTTTTACCTTTTCTTCATTGTGACACCCTTTCAATGAAATCTCTCCGCCTCCCGGCTTTGTAATCACAATTTGCGCGCTATTAATGCTCTCTAAGTGAGGTGAATATGTAAACCTAAGCGCGGCTTTCAAGCGTTTTGCGTACAGCTCAACCAATCCTTTCAAACGATGCAACTTAGGATTTGATGGATGAATCTTCAAACAAATACTGTAACGTTGCTCAAGATGCTGACGTGGATCAAAGGGAATCAAACCTACTGGCGCTTGGTCGTATTGTTCATTAAATGGGATAAATTGCATTACTTTGTCCTCATGCGTTTGCCTTGAGGCTATTTCATGCTTTCACTTGGCAGAACCAAGAGAGCAAAGTTGAAAAAATAATGGAGTTATAATGCCGTTTATGGATTTTCTAATCGACTGGGGCTATCTAGGCCTTTTCACCGCGGCGTTTTTAGCGGCAACGCTACTCCCATTAGGCTCTGAAATTATCTTGGTTGGCCTGATACAAACCGAACTCTCGCCGATAGGATTAGTCGGAGTGGCCACTGCGGGAAATGTATTGGGGTCTCTTACCAACTACGCTTTGGGGTTTTGGTTAGGCAAGGCCATAATCGCGAAATGGCTCAGAATGACAGATAAAGATTTTGAACACGCTGAGAGTCGATTTAGAAAATATGGACTCGGTGCCCTTTTGCTGGCTTGGGTACCCATTATCGGGGACCCTATAACGGTGATCGCTGGGATACTGCGCGTATCGATCGTTTGGTTTTTGATTTTAGTGACGTTAAGTAAATTAGGCCGATATGCCGTCGTTGCTTATTTATCGATCTAGCGATTTAAAAAAGCAATTAACCAAAAACCGGTAAGAAAGACTCACGATTCAAAGAATGCATATTCGAATTAACAAAATAATTAGAATCAGAACGCAAGCTCGTCATTTGCTGTTCATGCGCTTCTGTCTTAGCCTGCAAAGCTTGTTGGTTGAGATTTACCATCAAAGTCGTCACACCGCCAACGGTAAAATCGACGTTTCGACCTTTCATTGATTCCATGTTTTCAATTGCTTGATATGCTTGTATGCCCGCTTTCATAATCCACCCCAATAGAAGTTAGTTCTATATTAGGGGCTTAACCTAAAAGCAGCTAGATTGAGAAAGATTGTTTTTTTTAAAAGAAGGATGAATTACCACACCCCTTAAAAATTACTCAGCGACCAGCTGCTCTAGGCGATAATTCGCGCCATCAGATTGCGATAAACGCTCGGCCAACCAAGGCAACGTTTCTTGAAGAGTGGTTTTCAATGTCCACGGAGGATTAATCAATATCATGCCCGAAGCCGTCATACCACGCGCACCTGTATCAGGCTCAACCGCTAACTCAGCCAATAGCACATCGCGAATATCGGACTCTTTCAGCGCCTTTTCAACCGCATTCATACGACCGCGCTCAACCACAGGATACCAAAGCAAGAAAGTCGCACCCGGCATACGCTTATAGCCTTCTTTCAAGGCCTTAACCACGACATCATAATCCGCTTTGATTTCATAAGAAGGGTCAATCAAGACAATCGCGCGCTTTTGCACCACAGGCAGTTGCGCGTTCAGGCCTTTGAATCCATCCGAATTTTCAACCGTCACACGACGGTCTTGTTTAAAATTCTCAACCAAGCGTGGATAATCCGACGAATGCAATTCGTACAAACGCGCCTTGTCATTTCGACGTAGGCCTTGCATCGCAAACCAAGGCGAACCTGGGTAATATTTCAGCTGATTCTTACCCCGATTGGCTTCACGCACTAAATCAACATAAGGCTGCAAGGCCTCAGGCAAATCATCTGCGCTCCACAAACGCTCAATACCGTCAACATACTCTTGCGTTTTCTGCGCAGAATCCCCTTGCAGCGAATAAAAACCCGCCCCCGCATGCGTATCCAAATAAACAAAGGGCTTATCTTTGCGCGTGTAATACTCAACACACTCAGTCAAAACAAAATGTTTCAATACATCCGCGTGATTGCCCGCGTGATAAGCATGACGATAACTGAGCATAAATTACTTCGGCGTAAATTCAGAAGGCATTGACACATCGCCACCTTCAAACAAGAATTTTTCCATTTCTTCGTTCAAAAATGCGCGCGCTTTTGGATCCAAAGACGACAAACGATATTCGTTAATCAAAATTGTTTGCTGAGCCATCC
>JAAZVR010000077.1 GCA_018623305.1 Thiotrichales bacterium
CTCGATGATCGTCAGTTAAGCGCGGGCTTAGCCGAAGTGATTAAGTACGGTTTGATTCGTGATGTGCCGTTTTTGGAGTGGCTTGAAGCGAATATGGACGATTTGCTTTCACGTGATCCGAATGCGCTGGCGCAAGCGATTGAGCGTTCATGTCAGACGAAAGCGGCGATTGTTGCCGAAGATGAGCGCGAGTCAGGCGTACGTGCCTTGTTGAATCTGGGCCATACGTTTGGTCATGCGATTGAGGCGGGCATGGGCTACGGTGAGTGGTTGCATGGTGAGGCGATTTCAGCGGGCATGGTCATGGCGGCGGATTTGTCTGAGCGTATGGGCTTGATTTCTGAGCAGGATGTTGAGCGCATTGCAACGGTTTTTATCACGGCGCGTTTGCCAGTGAAAGGGCCTGATTCGATGACTGAGCAACAGTATATGGATTTGATGGCGATTGATAAGAAGTCACAAGCGGGTCAATTGCGTTTTGTATTGTTGAAAGCGCTGGGTGATGCCTTTGTGACGGGTGATTACGATGCAAATGATTTGCATAATACGTTAACCAACGCTTAATTTTTACGGTCAAATCCGTGCGCGATAACCCAGGCATCCAGTTGGACGTCTGGGTTTTGTTGTTTTAAGGCCTGCCCAAATTCACTGAGCGTGCTGCCTGTGCTGGCGACATCATCGATGATAAGTAGTTTGTTGCAAAATTCGATGTGTTCACACTCGAAGGCCTCAAACATATTTGTTTCTCGGTCGTTTTTATTTAAATCGGTTTGTCTTTGCGTAGATTTAATGCGAATGCAAGGTTTGATTAACGGAAGTTTGAGTGCTTGAGCGACGAACTGAGCGATTTCTTCGGCTTGGTTGTAACCGCGTTGTCGGAGGCGTTTTTTATGTAAAGGAATGGCGACGATAGCCTCCCAATCTCGCTCGAGTTGTTCACTTAAAAGTAGGCCTACAAGTTTGGCAATATACAGTTTCCTTGAGAATTTGAGTTGTTTAATCCAAGTGTCAACAGGGTTTCGATAATCAAATAGGGATGTGGCTGATTCGTAGGGTTCGCAAGCGAATGTTTCGAGTGTCCAAGGAAGGTTTTCGCGACATTTTGTACATAAATCTATCGGCTCGCAGGGTTTTGAGCAGTTGAGGCAAAAGTGGGGGATGAGTGCAAGCCAGTTCATTTGTTGTATAATCGCAGATTGAATTATATAAATTGTTAGTAATACTGTTAATTATGTCAACCCCTTCTATACGACACGACTGGTCAATTGACGAAGTTCGTGAAATCATGAATCAGCCTTTTAATGATTTGATCTTTAAAGCGCAAAGCATTCACCGCGAAAATTTCGATCCTAACGAAGTGCAAATTTCGACTTTGTGTAACATTAAAACCGGTGGTTGTGCCGAGGATTGCTCTTACTGTTCACAAAGCTCGCGCTATGACACGGGGCTTGAAAAAGAACACATGATGGCGGTCGAAGAAGTTGTCGAGCAAGCAAAAGCGGCGAAAGCGGCTGGGGCTTCTCGATTCTGTATGGGCGCGGCGTGGCGAAATCCAAATAAGCGTGATTTTGCGAAAGTGGTGGATATGATTAAGGCGGTTAAAGACTTGGATATGGAAGTCTGTACCACTTTGGGCATGTTGACACCTGAGCAGGCTCAGGAATTGAGTACCGCTGGTTTGGATTACTACAATCACAATTTGGATACGTCTGAGGCTTATTACCCAAAAGTGATTACGACGCGTACCTTTCAGGATCGCTTGGATACGCTTGAATCGGTGCGCTCAGCGGGTATGCACGTTTGCAGTGGTGGCATTATTGGAATGGGTGAGCAACAGCAAGATCGTGCTGAATTATTGCGCACTTTTGCGAATCTAGAACAGCATCCAGACAGTGTGCCGATTAACTTGCTGGTGCCGATTGAAGGTACGCCGTTGGCGGAAATGCGCGGTAAAACAGATGAGTTGGATTTTGTGCGTGTGATTGCAACGGCGCGTATTTTGATGCCGAAATCTTTTGTGCGTTTGTCAGCAGGGCGAAATGAAATGGTCGAATCAACACAGGCATTGTGCTTCTTGGCAGGTGCGAACTCGATTTTCTATGGTGATAAGTTGTTGACGACAGAAAACCCAGAAGCCAATAAAGATAAGGCCTTGTTTGAGAAATTGGGTATTCGCCCATTGCAGAAATAATTATGGAATTTGATTTACATACTACCGATGGTCGTGCGCGTCGCGGTACCTTGAAATTTGATCGCGGCGAAGTTCAAACGCCTGCGTTTATGCCAGTGGGAACTTATGGCTCTGTGAAAGGCATGACGCCTGAAGAACTGGAAGGTATGGGCGCTGAGATCATTCTTGGCAATACCTTTCACCTTTGGTTGAGACCGGGTACAGACATCATTGAATTACACGGTGATTTACACGATTTTACACATTGGAAAGGGCCGATTCTGACCGACTCAGGTGGTTTTCAGGTGTTTTCTTTAGGCGCGATGCGCAAAATTAAAGAAGAAGGTGTGCATTTTCAATCGCCTGTGAATGGCGCAAAAGTGTTTATGGGGCCTGAGGAATCGATGGAGATTCAGCGTAAGTTGGGTTCTGATATCGTGATGATTTTTGATGAATGTACGCCTTATCCTGCAACGCATACGGAAGCAAAAGACTCAATGGAATTGTCGCTGCGTTGGGCAAAGCGTTCGAAAGATGCGCATGGTGATAATCCAAATGCTTTGTTTGGCATTATTCAGGGCGGTATGTACGAAGATTTACGTGATGTTTCTTTGGAAGGCCTTGAAGAGATTGGTTTTGATGGTTATGCGATTGGTGGATTGTCTGTGGGCGAGCCTAAAGACGATATGATTCGCATTCTTGAACATACCGCACCGAAGATGCCAAAAGATAAGCCACGTTATTTGATGGGGGTGGGTAAACCGCAAGACTTGGTTGAAGCGGTTCGTCGCGGTATTGATATGTTCGATTGCGTAATGCCAACTCGAAATGCGCGTAATGGTTGTTTGTTTACTCAAAACGGTGTGGTTCGCATTCGAAATGCAGGCCATAAAGTTGATACGCAGCCACTGGATAAAGAGTGTGGTTGTTATACATGCCAAAATTATTCACGCGCTTACTTGCATCACATGGATAAAACCAACGAGATTTTGGGTGCGCGCTTAAATACGATTCATAATTTGTATTACTACCAGCAACTGATGCGTGAAATGCGTGAAGCGATTGCAGAGCATCGTTTTGATGAGTATCGAGTCGAGTTTTATAAGAAACAGGGTTTAGATTTGCCAGAATAACGGTAGAATGACCCACGATTTACAAAATTTTTATCTTTTTTGAATGGAGAAAACCATGAGCTTTTTTATTTCTGATGCAATGGCAGAAGGTACAGCAGCCGCGCAAGGCGGCGGTGATTTGATGGGCTTAGTGCCATTGATTTTGTTGTTTGTAATTTTTTACTTCTTGTTGATTCGTCCTCAGCAAAAACGTGTAAAAGAGCACCGAAAAATGACTGAAGAATTGAAAAAAGGCGATGAAATTTCAACGATGGGCGGTCTTGTTGGCAAGATTGTCGAGTTGGATGAAAACTTTGTTGAGTTGGAAATTGCTGCCAATACGACAGTTAAAGTTCAGCGCCAAAGCGTACAAAGCCTAATGCCTAAAGGCACTCTGTAAACGTCAACTAACGGACGCGACATGCTAAATCCCAAAAGCACGTTCGCAGGGAACAAGTATCCCCTGTGGAAATACATTCTTCTCTTTGTCATTATCACTTTGGGCATCATCTATGCGATGCCCAACCTTTATGGTGAAGATCCATCCATTCAAGTTGCACCTGTTAAGGGTGTGCAGTTAGATGCTAGCTCGCTTGATAAAGTTAATGATGCCTTGAAAAAAGCGGAAATTGATCCGAAATCAACTTCATTTGAATACGGCCAAGTTCTGGTGCGTTTGCGTTCTCAAGATGATCAGTTAGCTGCTCAAGATGCTTTGAATGAGGCCTTGGGGCGTGGTTATGTTGTCGGTTTGAATTTAGCACCAGCGACGCCTGAATGGTTGCAAGGCATGCGTGCTTTGCCTATGTATTTGGGTTTGGATTTGCGTGGTGGTGTTCATTTCTTAATGGAAGTGGACATGAAAGCCGCCGTTGAAAAGGCGTATCAACGTTATGTCGGTGATTTGCGTCGAGATATGCGTGAGGCGAAGATTCGTTATCTGACATTTCAGCAAAAAGACGATGAAATTCACATGCAATTCCGTGCAGGGCAGGACATGACGCCTGCATTGGAGCGTATTAAGGCTAATTTTGAAGATTTGTTAGTTGTTCCAGTTGATGATGCAAACCGACCTTATTTGTCGATTCGTTTAAAAGAACAAGCGATTACTGAAACTCAGAAATTTGCACTTGAGCAAAATATTACGACTTTGCGTAATCGTGTGAATGAGTTGGGTGTTGCTGAGCCTGTCATTCAGCAGCAAGGTACAGATCGTATTGTGATTCAGTTGCCTGGTGTGCAAGATACGGCGCGAGCTAAAGATATTTTGGGCGCAACGGCGACACTTGAATACCGTTTAGTCGATGATGAAGCGGATTTGGATGCGGCTGTTCGTGGGCGTGTGCCTGCGGGTACGCGTTTGTATTACATGCGTGATGGTCAGCCAATCCTGCTTAAAAAGGATGTCATTGTAACGGGTGATCGCATTATCAATGCGCAGTCAGGCATTGATTCGCAAAATGGTGGGCCGATGGTTTCGGTAACACTCGATGGTGCAGGTGGTCGTCAGATGTTAAATACGACCAAGCGTAACGTTGGCAAGCGTATGGCGGTTGTGTTTATTGAAACGCGAGTAGAAAAAGAGCTGGTTGATGGTGAGTGGGTTAAAAAACGCATTCGCACTCAAGATGTAATTAACGCCGCTGTGATTCGAGATCAATTTGCGAATCGTTTCCAGACGACTGGGTTGGATTCTTCCGATGAAGCGCGTGATTTGGCTTTGCTATTGAGAGCCGGGGCTTTAGCAGCGCCAATCGAGATTGTTGAGGAGCGAACTGTAGGGCCAAGTTTGGGGCAGGAAAATATTGATCAAGGCTTTACTTCTGTATTGATAGGTTTTGTACTGGTTTTGATTTTTATGGTTCTGCGCTACAAGTTCTTTGGTTTGATTGCCAATGTTGCTTTGACAGTGAATTTGATTTTAATTTTCGCGGTTTTGTCAATGATGCAGGCAACCTTGACCTTGCCAGGTATTGCGGGGATTGTGTTGACAGTCGGTATGGCTGTCGATGCCAATGTTCTGATATTTGAACGGATTCGTGAAGAGCTGCGTGATGGTACATCGGTTCAGATGGCGATTCATGCAGGATATGAGCGCGCTTTCCTAACGATTGCGGATGCTAATATAACGACGCTGATCGCTGCGATTGTTTTATTTAGTTTCGGTACAGGTCCTGTTAAAGGCTTTGCGATCACGCTGACTATTGGTATTTTGAC
>JAAZVR010000078.1 GCA_018623305.1 Thiotrichales bacterium
GTAAACACTGATGCCCTCAATGGCTGCGGTTCTGTATACTGCTCGACGACGAACACTGCATTCCAATGCAGGAATATCAAATTCTCCCAAAGCCTCTTTCATCGCTTTTGACAAAGCACTGCGAGGTTCGAGTTGATTCACAACAATGTAAGGTCTTAATTCTCGATTGCGCATTTTGGCATGCTCAATTGCATCCGCAAGTCGAATACTGGCCCAAAGATCGACGGGTGATGGCAAAACAGGGATCAAAATCGCCTCTGAAATGTTCAAAGCCAGTCCCATCGTATCGGTTTCCAACGTTGGCGGACAATCGATTACCACGAAATCGTAGTCTTTACCGAATCGCTCAGCTTCTCGAGCTAAGTTGCCTCCAACAGAGATCACTGACACTGGAAACGGTTTATCATCAGAAGAGAGGCTACTCCATTGGCTCGCAGAACCTTGAGGGTCTGCATCAATAATAAGCACCTTGCCCTGTTTTGATAAACCCGCCGCAAAATTCATAGTTAGCGTGGTTTTACCCGTACCGCCCTTTTGGTTAGCAATTGAAAAAATACGTGCTGGCATGAAACTATCCGAAATAATTTAATTTGCTGCCATTATAAAGGGTTAAAGACGTTTAAGCACTCCCCCTTTTTTCCATGTCACTTCAAATGCAAGGAACGAATGGCACACCACTACAGCCTGAAACCAAGACTACCGATAAAATGATCAACCCTTTCAACATAAAACTCCCCTTTTATGATTGAGTTGAGATACAAAAAAGCCCCGCAGAGCGAGGCTTAGTATAGAAGAATGGCGCAAGCTTAGAAAATGTTTTTCGAAGCCATCGACATTTCTTTGATTTGCTGGAATGCCTGCTGAGCAAGTTGCAGAGCCATCATTTTTGTTTGGAACTCCATAATCGCTTCTGCCATATCTAAATCTTTCAAATCAGACAGTGTTTCCTTGAACTCAAGCTTGAACGAATCATTAATGTCCAATTGCGTTTCAATGGTATTTAAGTATGTACCAATTTGCGCACGCGATGCCGACAAAGCCTCAATGTTATTATCAATGTTTGAAATCGAAGGCGCCACGTCTTGGTTGTTTTCCAAGCGCTCAGCCAAACGAATCAATGATTCAAAAATTGAAGTCGGTGCATCATTTGAGTTTTCAAAGGGTACCGGCTCACCACGCACATAATCAAACTCACGATTTGGATCATGCTTAGAGTCCAAAGGCTCAAAACTCGATGACGAAACATCGAGTTTCGCATCATAATAAGCACTCGAAGGGTCATAAAACGCCCCACCCGGCATAGACACACGAAACGACTCCGACTCAACAAAGCCCTCGTAAATATCTGTACTGAAATTCGGTGAGCTCTGAGAAAAGTTTGGCGAAAACGGATCCTACACGTCGTAGCTGTCCAACAAAAACTTGTTTTAATCCGATGAAATCGGCGCAGTAGCTGGGTGGTATTGAGCAAAACCCACATAGTTTTCATAGGAACTAAATCATCAGCCTCAATATAGTCTAACTCAGCTGCTGTATCATTAGAATATCGGTACACACCATCAGACGCATCCGATTCTACACCTCGAGCTGAATGCATGACTGAAGGGTCTTCTGGCAAATACGCTCGAATTTGGCTGTAAGCATTTTCCTGGGAGGCCGCTATTTGAGTGCCACTGATTGACATTGGAATACGAGCCGAATCAACAGCTGATTCGCCCCTGAATTCATCCCGATTTTAGCCATTCGGTGAGCAGATTCTGAACCGAGGTACTCCACTTTCATTCTGAGAATCCTTTTTAAACTCTCAAAAGGACTTAAGCATTATTTGCGCCAAATAAATTAAAGCTTTTCTATTACAGGCCGCTAAAGTACTTTCGATTGCCTCTCTGATCAATGGCGCCCGCCAATCGATCGATACCATGAATATAGGCCGCAGTCCTCAATGAACACTCATACTGCAATGCAATATCGTAGACCAAATTAGCCTCTTTACTCATAATGTTTTGCAGTTTTTGATTGACCTCATCCAGCTCCCAATAAAGCCCTGCTCGGTTTTGCACCCATTCAAAATAACTGACAACCACCCCGCCTGAATTCGCTAAAACATCCGGTATGACCACGACATTATTTTCTTCTAAAATCACATCTGCATCGAGCGCGACTGGGCCATTGGCAATCTCCAATACAACCTTCGCCTTAACTCGATCCGCATTCTCAATCGTGATTTGATTTTCCATCGCGGCCATCACCAAAACATCGACATCCAATTCCAAAAGTTGTTCATTGCTTAGAACTTCAGACTCCAGCATATTACACACCGAACCATCACAATAGACAGAGGCAAGACGTTTCTCTTGATTTTTAAACTTATGCACATCTTCGACATTCAACCCACCTGAACTGTAGATCGCACCTTGCGAATCAGAGACCGCAACCACTCTATAACCCTGCTGTTTAGCCAGGCGGGCAAAGTGATAACCTGCATTACCAAACCCTTGTACAGCCACGGTCATTGAAGAAGGTTCCAAACCTCGGCGTCGCGCATATTCATTAAGCACCATCAATGCCCCACGCCCGGTTGCACTTTGACGCCCTTTAGAACCACCTAAATGCATCGGTTTACCCGTAATAATGCCGGGTTCTTGTCGACGATTCATCACTGAATATTCATCAGCCATCCAACCCATAATGATTTCATTGGTGTACATGTCCGGTGCTGGAATGTCTCGATCTTGCCCCAATACATCGGCAAATGCACGAATATAGCCTCGAGACAAACGCTCCAGTTCTAACTTAGAAAACGATTTTGCATCGACTGTGACCCCGCCTTTTGCACCTCCGAAGGGTAAACCCGCTACCGCACATTTCACAGTCATCCAGAAACTCAATGAAGTGACCTCATCCATGCACACGTCTGGGTGAAAACGAATTCCCCCTTTAGTCGGGCCTCGGGTGTCATCGTATTGAACTCGGTACCCCGTAAAGACTCTAAGTTCGCCATTATCCATTCGAACCGGAATATTGGCCACAATCGCTCGCTTTGGAAATGACAAACGTTGTACAACTTCTTCATCCACACTGATGAACTGAAACACTTTTTCTAAACGCTGGTGCGCTAAATCAAACATGACACATGACCTCGAATCAAAAAGCCCGCTAAAAAGCGGGCCAAAAATTGGGAGTTTTTTGAACTTGGTTTATTTGAATGGGGCGTTTTGATCGATCCCTTCAATGTCTACCAAATCTGTGAATGCATGCCAACTTGCGTAACCCAGCAAAGGCATGACGATCAACATTGCAATTCCCATTGTTGCGATGCCCGCCAACAACATGACTCCTATTGTAAGTGCCCATGCCACCATTAGGCCTTTATTTTCAATAGTCACTTGGAATGAAACGATCATTGCGTTTACAACACCCACTTTGCGGTCTCTCAACATTAGGGGGATAGTGACAACACTGATTGCAAACACCAGAGCTGAGACTAGAACTGCACCGACACCAAACGCGAGCAAGAATTCTTGACCCGTAGCGGAGAATAAAATACCTTCAATGCCTTGTTCTGGACGAACGATAAGCAAATCATCCGATGCAACAATTGCGGCAATCAGAGGGGTAATTCGACCCCAAATAGCGATAATAGTGCCCAAAATAACTGCGAAAAGCGCAAAGTTAGTTAAGTTCTTTCTCCATGAAAACATGGATGTAATTAAGTCAGGCTTCTCACCCATCTCAATCTGATGAGCCATCGAATAAAGCCCTGTTGCCAAAAACGGAGCGATCATAATAAAGGCCGTTGCAACCGTAAACATCATAATGGGTTGAGACATGTACGTTGATAATGTCAGCATGACAAAAAGCCACATCATAATGCCGTAAAACATCGATGCGATTGGCGTTGCCATCATATCAGCCCATCCTCGGGCTAACCAAGAGCCAATAACGCTTAATTTAAGTTCGTGAGAAATAATATGTTCACCACTTTCAGTGTAATGATCGTGGTCATGATTCGGAATAGTTACTGATTTGTTCATAACATCGTCCTCTTCTTTCAATATAGGTTATACAGACCTGTACAACTCTTATCTATATTTTTAGATCTACAGGAAATGATTTGCAACTTTTTTTTGATGATTAAGCACAAAAAAAACCTATCATAAAGATAGGCTTTTTTTATATAAGTGATTGATAAAGTTTAAACTTCAAAAATCTCAAAGCCGTCTTTGGCTAATTTCTCACCCGTTTCAGGCGAACAAATAATGCCTTGGCTCGGTTGTACATCTTTGAGATATTTTTCTGTCACTCGACGCAAATCGTCCATCGTCACATTAATCACACCTGCTCGGTAGGCCTCACGGCGTTCAATCGTTTTTCCAAACAATCGAGCATAATAAGATTTACGCGCTTCACCTGCAGGCGATGATGGATGATCCAATTTCGACACCACATTCAAAATGGCTTCTTCCAACGTATGTTCAGGGTGTTTGTGATTCAACATCCAGTCAATGGACGTACGGAAATCCGATAATGTTTCCATCAATCGCGGATCACGATAGCTGAAGAATCGGAATGATGCAGATTCAGCATCATACATAGCACCGCCACCATAAGCACCGCCTTTCTCACGCACGGCCGTATGCAAATAGCCATTACGCAAGAAAGCACCCAACACCGCAAACACAGGGCCATCGGCTTCGCATGATTGAGCCACAGGATACGCGTGTGCGCAGAAATTTACCTGAGTTGAAGTTGTCCAAGCTTGATTCACCGATTCACGAATTTCATTCAGCGCCACTTCGGCACTTGTCGCTGTCACTGAATCCATCGCAGTCACGCCCGACAACAACGACTCTAGCTGAGCCTCTTCCGCAATGTGCAACCATTGGCGTGGCTGCGCGGCCATTTTCTGGCTCAATTGCGACAAACCACCGGCAAAACTCGCCAATTCAGACTCATTTTTCAAACGTTCATCCAAGGCTTTCACCGTTTTAACCGCCGCAATCCCACTGGTTGCAAAACGGAATTGAGTCATCGCAGACATATTCTGAGAAGCAATGCCCATCGCTAATAGGTGGCCATTACCTGTAATGCCTTTTTCAACACCATAACGGGTTTGCGTAACCAATTCTTGAATGCGTTTATGCTCATCAAAACGCGTATTTTCAAGCGTATTAATGATGTCTTGAGTTAAATGCGCTTGATTACGCACCAAGGCCTTACCGCCAATTCGGAAATACGCCTCAGCTTTTTGCAGCTCACCGTAAGGTACGCCCATGCTCAATTGAGCACGCAAACCGCCTGTATTCGCAGCGCGTTCAGCTTGTACCGTCAAATAATCCTTATCACCCGCACCCAGTTCCGTCATAAATGACAAGTACGACATCTGCTGCATTTCATCCGTTGTCAAACCTGAAACAGGCATTAACACATCTTCATACACCAAACCATTCGTACCCGTTGGATAACGCGTCACCGACTGGCCTTGTGTTTCA
>JAAZVR010000079.1 GCA_018623305.1 Thiotrichales bacterium
AGGTCGTTCCCCAAAGCACGGCTTTTTTACCACCCGCATTCATGGAAATATTGCCACCAATGGTTGATGCTTCATGAGAAGTTGGATCTACCGCGAAAGCTAAACCGTTGCGCTCTGCTAATTCAGTCACACGCTTAGTCACAACCCCAGCCCCGACTTGAACCGTTGGAACAGGCACACCGACTTCAGGCAACTCCAACTTCTCAACCATACCGATGTATTCCAACTTTTCGGTATTGATGATGACTGTATCTTTTGCTAAAGGTACAGCTGAACCGGTGTAACCTGTACCGCCACCGCGAGGAATAATTTTCAAATCAAGCTTAATTAATTCTTGGATGATGTAAGGAATTTCTGCTTCTGTATCGGGATTAATCACCACCAACGGCAATTCAACACGCCAGTCGGTCGCATCTGTCGCGTGAGATACTCGAGCCAGACCACCGAAATCAATATTGTCTGGTTTTGTGACTGTTTTGAGCGCTGTTAGAACTTTTTGACGCAATGCGTTTTGGGCAGGAAACCAAGCTTCAAAAGTTTCAACCGCCGAACGAACTTTGACCGCCAACTGACGAGCCAGCTCGTTACCATCCAAGCGACTATCGACCTGTTTCAAACGATGATACAAAGCATCCACTAAAGCTTTTAAGCGTTTGTTATGTTTCAACAAATCATCTTGAATATAGGGGTTTCTCGAAACCACCCACATATCCCCAAGCACTTCAAAAAGCATGCGTGCAGAGCGACCTGTATTGCGGGATTCTCGCAACTCTTCAACCATCTTCCAGCCATCTTCACCAATAAATCTCAGTGAAATTTCTCGGTCTGAAAAAGAAGTGTAGTTGTATGGTATTTCGCGAATACGTTTAATCGTTTGAGCGCTCATTTGCTATGTCTTTATCCCTAAGGTAAATGCGTTTTTGCTTGATATTTTTAGTTCTGCGATTTTAGCACAATCACAAAAAATTCTCTTTCAAATACTGGTACAAAGCCTTGTAGGCCTTCTTTTGCTTTTTCGAATCTTCAAGTGACTCATTTTTTTTGGCTTCTTTCTGCGCATTACGCAAAGCTTGTCTGAATGACTGAACATCAACGCTCGGATGCTCATCAATCAATTGAGTCATCAAGGCGTTATCGCCTTCAATCAACTGATCCCGATAAGTTTCCAACAAATGCAATTTAGCTATAGATTTCTTATCTTCCATCGTAAAAGCATCGAGTTGATCAGAAATCGCATCAATATCCTCATCTCGCAGAATTTTCGCGCAGAACTGCATTTGGCGCTTACGTGCACCTGAGGCCTTCATACCCTTCAAGTCCAACAAATGCCCTTCAAAATAATCAGACACAGGCAGTCGTTTGATTTTTTTATTATCCAGCTCAACCAAGTCTTCAATAAGCGACTGATTGTCTTTCAGATCACGTTTAACTTCAGATTTAGAGACCCATTCAATCTCTTCACCTGTAGTCTCATCAATCGTGACTTCACCTAATTTACCTTTTTTCATTTATAACTCCACAATGTAATCTTCGAGGTCTTCCTCATGTTCAACCTCCTGTTCATTCACAATCGCCATGGCTTTTACTCCAATGGTCACAGGTATTGGTTGCCCTGTCAGTAAAGGATGCCACTCAGGCACATCTCTTTCTTCAAATCGACAACGATACGCACAGCTATCGGGTAACCAATCAATCTCTGCCAGATTGTCCAAGCTCAACTGAGTGCAGTTCGGCACGGTTTTAAATCGTCCCGCATAATCTCGACATCGCCCGCTTTCGCTGTCCAATAGCTGACAACTCACACAGGTGGTATAAATCAGCCCTCGCTCTTCATCAAATTCCAACTTATGCAAACAACACAATCCGCAACCGTCACACAAAGACTCCCACTCATCGTGACTGAGTTGTGCAAGAGGTTTAGTTAATGCTTTAGATAAACTCATTGAGCTTTTGCTCGTCCCAAATTTCGACACCCAAATCTTGTGCTTTGGTTAATTTTGATCCTGCATCCACACCCGCAATGACGACATCTGTCTTTTTCGACACACTGCCCGTCACTTTTGCACCTGAAGCCTCCAAACGAGCTTTTATATCCGTGCGCGAAAGCTCACTGAACTTCCCTGTAATCACCATTACTTTTCCAGCGATAGGGCTGTCCTCGCTGACTTCAACGGGCTCTACCTGTTCCCATCGAACGCCCGCTGAGAGTAATTTTTCAATAATCGTTTGGTTGTGCGGTTCGCTCAAGAAATTCAACACATGCTGTGCAACCACTTCGCCAATATCAGGCAAAGCAACTAGCTCATCTAAATTGCTATTCATGAGAGCCTCAGCCGTTCCGTATGCTTGCGCTAGAGTTTTAGCGGTCACTTCGCCAACCTCTGGAATCCCTAATGCGTAAATAAAACGCGAAAAGGTCGTGTTTTTGGCTTTTTCGACAGAATTCAACAAATTTTGAGCCGATTTTTCGCCCATTCGGTCTAATTGAATCAAATCATCGTATTTCAAAGTAAACAAATCATTCACATGCTGAACAAGGCCTACATCGATTAATTGTTTGATGACTTTTTCGCCTAAACCTTGAATATCGAGGCCTTTTTTAGACACAAAGTGAGAAATTGAAAACCATTTTTGAGCATCACAAAATAAGCCACCTGAGCAACGAATGACAGTTTTATCTGCATCTTTTACCGCGTCTGAACCACACACAGGGCATTGCTCTGGAAATTCATAGGGCACTGACTCCTCTGGACGCTTACCCAGAACCACACGAACCACTTCTGGGATCACATCCCCAGCACGTCGAACGACGACCGTATCCCCCACTCGAACATCTTTTTTCTCGATTTCATCACGATTATGCAAGGTGGCATTCGAAACAATCACACCACCGACCTGCACAGGCGCCAAGCGTGCTACAGGCGTCAATGCGCCCGTGCGCCCAACCTGAATATCAATCGCCTCTAAAACTGTGGTGACTTCTTGTGCAGGGAATTTATAAGCCATCGCCCAACGTGGCGCACGCGCGGTAAAGCCTGCCTCTTTTTGACCTTGAAGACTGTCCAGTTTGAAAACAATACCATCGATTTCATACGGCAGCGTCTCGCGCTTAGCTTGCAAGGCTTGAATGTATTCATTTAAGGCTTTTTGCGATTGCAAGCTTGCCATTTCAGGTTGCGTTTTAAATCCCCATTTGGCCAACTGAGCCAACACGTCAGAATAACGCTCGCCTAAAGAAATGGAAACATCACCCACCCCATAACAAAACATCTGCAATGGACGTTGAGCCGCAACTTTTGAATCCAACTGGCGCAACGAACCCGCCGCCGCATTGCGAGGATTCGCAAACAGTTTCTCCCCCTGTGCTTCCCGAGTTTGATTCAAAGCTTCAAACCCCGCTAAGGGCATAAAAACTTCGCCCCGAACCTCAAGCACTTCAGGAACATCATCAAATTCCAGTCGCAATGGAATATCTCGAATGGTCTTGATGTTATGCGTGACATCTTCGCCCACGGTGCCATTACCGCGCGTTGCGCCATAAACCAACACACCTTGCTCATATCGCAAAGATATCGCCAAACCATCCAATTTCGGTTCAGCAACAAGAACCGGAAAATCTGTTACTTTTAACCGAGTTTGCAAGCGCTCAACAAAAGCACGCATCTCTTCTTCATTAAAGGCATTATCCAAAGACAACATCGGCTGGACGTGTTGAATTTCAGAAAAACTCGATAACACTCGCCCACCCACACGCTGAGTCGGAGAATAATCAACCTTTTCATCCGGATGTTCATTTTCATAGGCGAGTAACGATTGAAATAGACCATCGTATTCTGCATCAGAAATTTCTGGATCATCCAGTTCATAATAACGACGATTATGGTATTCAACTTGTTGAATTAGGTTTTGGTATTCAGGCGTCATAGGCCTCAACCTTTGCTTGCATCTGGTCTAATTGCTGATCAGTCAAAAGACGACCTCTGTCATTACAAACCAAGCCATCCAACTGACTGTTGATTTGATTAATCAGCGCCAACATGGCCTCAAATGACTGAACATTAGACTCGTGAGTTGATGGCAAAGGCAGCAAAAATGAAAGCCCTTGCGTCGAAAAATCCGTCCCCATTTTTTCAGGAAAACGTCCAGGAGCTTGTTGATTCACTGCGATGATAATCGGTTTATCTTGATCTTGTACAAACAATTCATAAACACATTTTTCCGAATCAAATTGCAAAGGAGAATCTGACAACGCCTTTTGCAAATCAAGGCCTTGGAAAACTTTATTAGGTCTCGACATTAACTGAACAACAATCAAATCAGGCTCAAGCTGAGGTTTTTCAGCAGGTTGTTCAGGGACTATGTCAGCTTCAGCTTCAGAAATTTCTTCAATCTCGTCAAACTTCATTTCAAACTGAGTTTGAGGCTCTTCTTTTTCTTCGCCATTTAAGGTTGGAGGCGTTTTTTCAAAAATCTCTTCGGCTAATTTTTTATTTTCTCGTGATTCAAAGTAAGCCTTTGCACCCCAAAGTGCAGCCAAAACAGCAGCGCCTATCCATACATAATCCATACTCGGTCACTCTCAGGTTGCTATCGCGTTAAAATTGTCCAATATTCTAAAGGAATCTTTTCAACGATGGGCTTTTATCTCGGTATTGACCTTGGCACTTCAGGCGTGCGTTTTTCTCTGATTGACTCAGAACTGAATGAAATATACGGCGCGAAAGAAACGTTCGACTCTCAAACACCCAGCGAATGGTGGCAAGCCATCCTTCGACTGTTTAAAAAGACTCAACAGCAAGGCCTTTCAGAGCACATTGAACGTATAAGTTTTGATGCAACTAGCTCCACTGTTCACTTACTAAAACGATCTTCACAAGCAGTCATCAGTGAAAGCCTGATGTACAACGATGACCGAGCTAAAGATTTAGCCGCTCAATATAGTCATGTATTAGATAAAAATTCTGGCGCTTTTGGTGCCACATCCACATTCGCAAAAGCACTATGGCTATTCGACAATCACTCCCATCAAAGTGATTTAATCATCGAGCATCAATCTGACTGGTTATCAAGGAGGCTTTCAGGGGTTATTGGCATTAGCGATGAAAACAATGCTTTAAAACTTGGTTACGATCCGATTCATCGAGCCTACCCTGAAGCTATATTAAAACTTATGCCGAGTGCACTTTTACCTAAGGTTGTGCCAGTGGGAACTAAAATTGCGACCATTAGGCAAGAATTAGCAGATAAATTCAACATACCCACGCATACTCAAATCATTGCAGGCACAACAGACAGCATGGCCGCTTGGGTTGCCTCGATTGATAATCTTGACCAACCCGTTGGCGTGACTTCTTTGGGATCTACATTGGCCATTAAGATGGCTAGTTCAGTACCTATTTTTGATGCTAAACGAGGTGTTTATAGCCACCGACTGAAAGATACTTGGGTAGCAGGAGGTGCATCCAATAG
>JAAZVR010000008.1 GCA_018623305.1 Thiotrichales bacterium
CTGGCAATGTATCACCACTGACCACAGAAACAAACTCATCAAATATGCCCAAATCTTTCAGCAAAGGATGCGTAAAGGCTTCTGCTTTATTCGTCACACACCCTAATGTATAACCCTGCGCCTTCATCCATGCCAAACCTTCTTTTACACCTGGGTACAAACAGCTACGCTTCGATGTATTGTCTTTATACAGATCCATAAAGATTGGGTAGGCCTTATCGAATAACGCCTTATCAGGCATACCATCCAATTGCCCCATCAAAGCACGCTCACACAAACGCTGAACGCCATTACCCACCCAGTCACGCACTTTCGCTTCGCCATGCGTTGGCATGCCTAAGATTTTCATCATCTCGTCAACGCAATAGGCTAAATCAGGCACAGAATCGACCAAAGTTCCGTCAACGTCAATCAAAATCAATTCAGGTTTAAATTTTTCCATCATCTCTTCTCAAGCAAATCTTACAAACAAAAATCCCCCGCACAAACGAGGGATTATTGAACAGTTGAGCGAAACTTGATTAGTTTGCTTTTGCCAACTCTTCACGCATTTGAGCAATGATCGTGTCGTAACGATTTGCATCGCCGTCTTTCGCGTTACCAAAGATACCTGAACCTGAAACGAACGTATCACAACCTGCTTCAGCAACTTCACGGATGTTTTCCGCTTTAACACCACCATCAATTTCCAAACGAATGTCACGACCCGACGCATCAATCAACTGACGCGCAGCTTTCAATTTTTCCAACGCTTGAGGAATGAATGACTGACCACCGAAACCTGGGTTCACAGACATAATCAAAATCATATCGATTTTATCCATTACATGATCCAAGTAGCTCAATGATGTAGCAGGATTAAATACCAAACCTGCTTTACAGCCCATATCTTTAATCATACCCAAAGAGCGATCAATATGCTCAGACGCTTCTGGGTGGAAAGTGACGTAATCTGCACCGGCATTAATGAAATCTGGAATCACACGATCAACCGGTTTAACCATCAAGTGAACGTCGATTGGAGCTGTTAAGTTTTCACGCGACATGTAGTTTTTCAAAGACTCACACACCAATGGACCAATCGTCAAGTTTGGTACATAGTGGTTATCCATTACGTCAAAGTGAACAACATCAGCACCTGCATTCAAAACGTCTTTTACGTCTGTACCCAATTGAGCAAAATCAGCAGACAAAATTGAAGGAGCAATCCAGTTTTCTTTCTTAGCCATGTTCAGACCTCATTAGTAAAATTTAAATTTTTTCTATTTTACCATCAAAGCCCCGTTCTTTTCGAATATTGCTAAAATGTAGGCCTTAACTTGTATAGGGGAAAACAGGATGGAAATTTGGTTTCGAAAAGGCATACGTGTTGTTGAAGTATTAGGCCTATTGGTAATTTCAATTGCAACCGTCGTTGCAGGCGTTCACGAAGTATCACGCATGGTGCAAGAAATGGATGTGCACCTAGCTGACTTGCTATTACTCTTTATTTATCTCGAAGTTTTGGCGATGGCCGCCATTTACCTTGAATCAGGTAAATTACCCATCCGCTTACCTCTATACATCGCCATTGTCGCTTTGGCGCGTTATCTAATTCTTGAAATTCATGAAATGTCTGAACTTAAGATCATTGTGACCACTTCAGCCATTTTAATTATTACTTTGGCCACACTCGCACTTCGTTACAGCACACATAAATATCCTTCCAAGGATTCTCGCTTTAGCAACCGCGGCCACTCAAACAATCAGCGCCGCCGTCGCACTCAACACGGTCGCAACAAAGCAAACAATTCAAAGGATTCTGAATGAACGCTGTTTATGAAACTCAACTCACATCTTTACCGTTAATCCAAAAAGGTAAAGTTCGAGACATCTACGACATTGACGAACAACGCATGCTGATCGTAACCACCGATCGTATGTCGGCGTTCGATGTGATTTTACCGACCCCAGTTGCGGGTAAAGGCGAAGTGTTGACGGATGTTGCGAATTTCTGGTTTAGCAAAACAGGTCACATCATTTCGAATCATTTAGATACTGAGTTCGACTTAAAGGCCATTTTGACTGAGGACGAATTTGCGCAAGTCGGCGCTCGCTCGATGATTGTGCGCAAACTTAAACCACTTCCAGTAGAAGCGATTGTTCGCGGTTACTTGGTTGGCTCAGGTTGGGCCGAATACCAAGAGTCACAATCGGTATGCGGCATTGAATTACCTGCTGGGTTAAATCAAGCCAGTCAGTTACCTGAACCAATTTTCACACCTTCAACCAAAGCGGATGTGGGCGATCATGACATCAATATCGACTTTGCTCGCACTATTGAAATCTTGGGTGAAGACTTAGCCAATCAAGTTCGAGAAGTGAGTTTGGCGCTGTATCAATTTGCTGCTGAGTACGCGAATCCAAAAGGCATCATCATCGCCGATACCAAATTTGAATTCGGACTTGATGCAGACAATAATTTGATTTTGATTGATGAGGCCTTAACACCTGACTCATCTCGCTTTTGGGATTCAGAGACTTATGCGGTTGGCTCAAACCCTCCAAGCTTTGACAAGCAAATCATTCGTGATTATTTGTCAGGCTTAGACTGGGACAAAACACCGCCAGGCCCTGAGTTGCCAGCTGAGATTGTTGAAGAGACCATGACTCAATACCGTCGTGTTGCAGACATTCTTAAATCCTAATGATTTTTGTCACGGGCACTGATACTGAAATAGGCAAAACCCACATCTCCCAAGCTTTATTGTACGGCTGGAAGGAGACTCGGGGAACTCCTGCATCGATTCGAAAGCCTGTTCTATCAGGCGACCTTGGCTTTGACAATGATGCTCTCAGACTGATCGAAGCCAGTGGCACACACGATTCAATTGAAACCGTCGCACCTCATCGCTATGAAGAAGCGGTTTCTCCTGATTTAGCCATCCGTAATGCTGGAGAATCCATTTCAATTAAGACACTCACTAAACTTTGCGCAGAAGCCGATTTGATTGAAGGGGCAGGCGGATTTTTATCACCTATTTGTTCGGACGGCCTCAATGCCGATTTAGCTGAGCAACTTAAGCCTAGTTTAATTGTGACTATTGGACTCAAACTCGGTTGCATCAATCATGCTTTACTCACGCTCAATGAAGCCCATCGCCGTGGTATTTATATTCACAGCGTCATCATCAACGCTCTTGAAATCGAACCTAAAAATCTGGCGCACACTCGAGCAACCATTGAAAAATACCAGCCAACTAAAGCACGTATTTATCAAACACCCTTCCATACAGATTACAAAACATTGTGGTCAGAACTCAAAGAACAAGGTTTTATTTGGCCAGTGGCAAGTAAATCGTGAAGACCGTTTTACCCGGCTCAGAATCAGCTTTAATTAGCCCCCCACAACGGTGAATGAGCTCTTGTGAAATTGGCAACCCTAACCCAGTTCCTTCTGCCTTGCTTGTCACCATTGGCAAGAAAATCGTTTCAAGCATACCGTCTTCTATACCCGAACCATTATCAATGACTTGTATACTGGCTATCGTTCGATGAAATTCATTCCCCAAGGTTATATTTCTTTCAACCCTAGTTTTCAAAACAAGCTCGCCCGAAGAAGAACCACTCATCGCTTCTAAAGCATTCTTAATTAGATTAATCATGACTTGCGTCAAATAATTCTCATCGACCAATACCGGTGGAATACTTGGGTCATAATCGCGTTTAATCTTAAATCCAGGATAGGAACCACTAAGAACTTTAACCCCATGTTCTATTACATTATGAAATTGAACCGGTTCAATATTAGGCCGATCACTTGGAGCTGTCATTCGATTAAGAATACTGACCAATCGATCACATTCTTTAATGATAATCTCAGTAAATTCATTTTTACCTAAATCCAACTCGAGCAACTGGGAAGCACCTTTTAACCCAGAGATAGGATTCTTAATCTCGTGTGCAATACCTCTTAAGAATAAATTAGACACCTGGTGCTGATTGACTAAGCTTGTTTCACCTTCAATATTCTTATATCGCGATGTTTCGATTAACTCCAAAATCGCACCTTCAACTTCATCTTTATCATTCATCAATGGTGATATTGAGACATCAAGCTCTTGCCGAGCTTGTCCGTAACGCTGAACGTACATTTTACGAATATTCACTGACTCCTGATTCTCTAGAACCTTATTAATCACACTATCGCTGATATCCAATCCGATTGACTTGATATGGACCTGTCTAATTTTTTCTCGACTCAGGCCAATTAACGCTTCGGCTGCATCATTCACATAATCTATGGAACGATCCAAAGAAACTAAAATTACGCCTGTCATCAGTTGATTGAGCATATCTGTTTTCATGGGCTTCATTTTGACACAAAAAAAGGCGGGATAACCCGCCTTTTCTTGATGCAAATAATCGTAAAGATTATTTAACGCGCTGATCCAACTCACCAGAGCGGTAACGTGCTTGCATTGTTTCAAGACCCAAAGACTTGATTTTGTCCGCGTGGCCTGCACAACCGAACGCTTCGAAACGTGCTTGACAGATGCCCATCATTGCATCTTCAGCCGCTTTCAAGAACTTACGAGGATCGAAGTTTGACTTGTTTTCAGACAAGTGCTGACGTACCGCACCTGTAGAAGCCATACGCAAGTCAGTATCGATGTTAACTTTACGAACACCGTACTTGATACCTTCAACGATCGCGTCAACTGGAACACCGAATGTTTGACCCATGTCACCACCGAAGTTGTTGATTGTTGCCAACCACTCTTCTGGTACTGAAGAAGAACCGTGCATTACGATGTGAGTATCTGGAATACGCTCGTGGATTTCTTTGATACGGTCAATACGTAGAACGTCATCAGAAGGCTTAGAAGTAAACTTGTAAGCACCGTGAGAAGTACCAACAGCAACTGCCAAACAGTCAACGTTTGTTTCTTTAACGAACTGAGCTGCTTCTTCTGGATCTGTCAACAATGCATCAGCGTCCAACTTCTCGTCAGAACCGTGACCGTCTTCTTCACCCATCATACCTGTTTCAAGAGAACCCAAACAACCTAGCTCACCCTCAACTGTTACACCACCTGCGTGTGCCATTTTTACAACAGCTGCAGTGATATCACGGTTGTACTCGTAAGATGCTGGAGTTTTCATGTCCGCTTCCAAAGAACCGTCCATCATTACTGAAGTGAAACCAGACTGGATCGCACGCAAACAAACGCCTTCGTCTGAACCGTGGTCTTGGTGCATTACAACTGGAATGTGAGGGAACATTTCACATGCGCCTTCGATCAAGTGACGTAGCATAGGCTCGCCTGCGTAGTTACGCGCGCCAGCAGAACCCTGAAGGATAACTGGTGAATTACAAGCGTCAGCTGCACGCATGATCGCACGTACTTGTTCCATGTTGTTTACGTTAAACGCTGGCATACCGAAAGAATGCTCTGCAGCGTAGTCCATCAACTCACGTAGCGTAATCATTGCCATTGTGTGTATCTCCTAAATTAAGTTTAAATTTTTTATAGCCGATTTTGTGTATTCTAATAGAAATTGACTTATTCGCCAACCTTCAACATTTCCATCATATTTGTACCGCCCTCTTGGCCACGATCTGTACCGCGAGTCAAAAGAATTGTGTCACCTTTTTCAACCAGACCTCGAGCAACCAAAGTATCCATAATCGCAACTTTCAAATCATCATCAGACATATCGTTGTATTCAATTGCAACCGGGTAAACACCGCGGAACAATGTGACTGTACGACGAGTCGCCAAGTGAGGTGATACCGCAAAAATTGGCTTACCTGAACTAATGCGAGACATCATACGTGCAGTTGTACCCGACTCCGTAAGCGCAACAATTGCCTTCACGTTATTCATGTGGTTTGCAATGTACATTGACGCCATTGCAACTGACTCATCAAAACGATCAAACGTTTCATTAATTCGGTGAGTCGAAACCTGCGTTGAGCGCTCAGATTCTGCTTCGTAACAAATACGACCCATTGCCTCAATAACTTTATCTGGGTTTTTACCTGCAGCCGTTTCCGCCGACAACATCACCGCATCCGTACCGTCATAGACCGCATTAGCAACGTCGAATACCTCTGCACGAGTTGGAATATGGTTTTCAATCATAGACTCCATCATCTGAGTTGCTGTAATTACCGCACGATTAAGATCACGACAACGTTGAATCATGTATTTCTGAACCGCTGGTAATTTAGCATCACCAATCTCAACACCTAAGTCACCACGAGCAACCATGATCAAATCTGATGCCAAGATAATTTCATCCAGAATGTCTTTTTCAACCGTTTCCGCACGCTCAACCTTAGCAACGATTTTCACATCTGGCAAACCTGCTTCTGCAGCTAACTGACGCGCTTCATCCAAGTCTGCTGCCGAACGCGGGAATGATACAGCCATATAGTCAGCGTTAATTTTTGCAGCTGTTTTAATGTCTTCTTTATCTTTCTCAGTCAATGCCGGCGCCGATAAACCACCACCTTGTAGGTTGATCCCTTTGTTGTTTGAAAGCACACCACCTTCAACTACAACCGTCTCAACTCGTTCACCAACAACCGCAGTGACTTTAAGAACAATGGCACCATCGTTCAAAAGTAATACATCGTCTGCTTTAACGTCTTTACATAGTGTTGGATAAGTCAGACCTACCTGGCGCTGATCACCATCGTTAGTACCGACATTGTTATCCAATGCAAACTCATCGCCTTCTTCCAAGAAAATCTTGTCTTCTTTGAATCGTGCAATACGAATCTTAGGCCCCTGCAAATCTACTAAAACGCCGACTTCACGACCTTGTTCTTTTGCACACGCACGAATTGTTTCTGCTCGCGCCATATGCTCTTCAGCCGCACCATGAGAGAAGTTAATACGCACTGCATTAACACCGGCTTTGACGATTTTTTCCATCATACCCGGACGATCAGTCGCAGGACCCAATGTTGCCAAAATTTTTGTACGTCTTAAACGTGTAGACATAATTTTTCTCTCTTCCAAATTCTTTTTTAATCAGTAAAAAAAAGGGGCCTTTCAAGCCCCTTCTTTGTGAAGTATTACTTCGAAGCAGCTTCTTCAAGCATCGCTACAGCTGGAAGTTTTTTGCCTTCCAAGAACTCTAGGAATGCACCACCACCTGTTGAGATGTAAGATACTTTATCCGCAATGTCGTACTTATCAATCGCAGCCAATGTATCACCACCACCAGCAATTGAGAATGCAGAAGACTCTGCAATCGCCATTGATACAGCTTTTGTACCTTCACCGAACTGATCAAACTCGAATACGCCTACAGGACCGTTCCATACAACTGTACCTGCATTTTTGATGATTTTAGCCAATTCAGCTGCTGAATCAGGACCGATATCAAAAATCATATCGTCATCTGCAGTTGCAGAAGCCGCCTTAGTTTCAGCTGCTGCTGACTCAGAAAACTCTTTACCAGTTACAACGTCAGACGCTAGAGGAATCGCTGCACCGCGACCTTCCATGATTTCATTCAATTTATTACATGTTGGAATCAAATCTTCTTCGTACAAAGATTTACCTACTGGATGACCTGCAGCAGCGATAAATGTATTCGCGATACCACCACCAACAACTAGCTGATCTACTTTTTCAGATAGAGACTCTAGAACTGTCAATTTAGTTGACACTTTAGAACCACCAACGATCGCAACCAATGGACGTGCTGGATTGTTCAACGCTTTACCCAATGCTTCCAATTCAGCAGCCAACAATGGACCTGCACATGCAACATCAGCGAATGCACCAGCGCCATGAGTCGATGCTTGCGCACGGTGAGCTGTACCGAATGCATCCATTACATAGATGTCACACAAAGCTGCGTATTTTTTAGACAAATCTTCAGCGTTTTTCTTTTCGCCCACGTTGAAACGAACGTTTTCCAAAAGAACTACTTCACCGTCTGCAACTTCAATGCCGTCTAGGTAATCCTTAACCAAACGAACTTCTTTACCCAATTTAGCCGTCAAATCAGCTGCAACTGGCGCCAAAGAAGACGCTTCATCGTATTCACCTTCAGTCGGACGACCCAAGTGAGACATCAACATTACCTTAGCACCCGCTTCCATCGCATGCTTGATTGTTGGCAAAGATGCACGAATACGTGCATCAGACGTTACTTTACCGTCTTTAACTGGCACGTTAAGGTCTTCACGAATCAATACGCGCTTGCCTGCCAAATCTAGGTCTGTCATCTTAATTACTGACATATTTGTCTCCTAAAAACGAAATATAAATATTAATCTTAAAAAACTTATTGAGCTGAAAGCTCACATCAATAAATTCTTACAAAAAAATAGCTTGGATAATTTGAGAATAGAGCAAGGCATTTTCTCGCGCAAGAGTGGGGAGCATATATACAAGTATGTGACCCACTCGAGCAAGAAAATAACAAAGCTCTAACTCAAATTAGACGAGCTAAGATTACTTAGCAACGTGCTCAACAACACGCATCATGTTACAAGTGTAACCGTACTCGTTATCGTACCAAGCTACAACTTTAACGAAAGTGCCATCTAGAGCGATACCCGCTTTAGCATCAAAGATTGACGGATGAGAATCACCACGGAAGTCAGTTGATACGTTAGCTTCATCAGTGAAACCTAGAACGCCGTTCAATTCGCCTTCAGATGCTGCTTTCATTGCTGCAACGATACCGTCCATAGTCGTTTCTTTATCCAACTCTACAGTCAAGTCAACAACAGAAACGTCTGATGTAGGTACACGGAAAGCCATACCAGTCAATTTACCGTTCAATTCAGGCAATACTTTACCTACTGCTTTCGCTGCACCTGTAGAAGAAGGGATGATGTTCTCTAGGATACCGCGACCACCACGCCAGTCTTTCATTGAAGGACCGTCAACTGTTTTTTGCGTTGCAGTTGCTGCGTGAACAGTCGTCATCAAACCACGTTTGATACCGAAGTTATCGTTCAATACCTTAGCAACTGGAGCCAAACCATTTGTAGTACAAGAAGCCGCAGAAACAATTGCTTGACCCGCGTATTCGTTGTGGTTTACGCCGTAAACGAACATAGGAGTGTGGTCTTTAGAAGGCGCTGATTGAACAACTTTCTTCGCACCAGCGTCGATGTGTGCTTGACACGTTTCTTCAGTCAAGAAGAAGCCTGTTGCTTCGATAACAACGTCAACATCAACATCACCCCAAGCCAAATCAGCTGGGTTACGTTCTGCAGTTACGCGGATAGTTTTACCGTCAACGATTAGGTTACCGCCGTCAACTGAAACTTCACCACCGAAACGACCGTGAACTGAATCGTACTTCAACATGTATGCCAAGTACTCAGGATCCAACAAGTCATTGATTGCTACGATTTCGATATCTGCGAAATCTTGAGCTGCAGCGCGGAACGCCATACGACCGATACGACCAAAACCGTTAATACCAACACGAATTGCCATTATTTAAATCTCCTAAATAAAAATTAATCACCCGCCCCTAAGGGCGAGTTTTATAAAATCATTGTTCGGGAATTAACCCATTACTTTCTTACAAGTCGCCACAACATTCTCAACTGTGAAACCGAACTCTTTGAACAGTTCGCCAGCTGGAGCAGATTCACCGAATGTCGTCATACCTACAACATCACCGTCTAGACCAACGTACTTGTACCAGCAATCTTTAATACCAGCTTCAACTGCAACACGCTTAACGCCAGGAACCAATACTGAGTCTTTGTAGGCTTGATCTTGTGCATCGTATGCATCTGTACAAGGCATAGATACAACGCGAATGTTACCACCCAACGCTTCTGCAGACTCAACTGCTAGGCCTACTTCAGAACCTGTAGCGATGATGATTAGATCAGGTGTACCTTCACAATCTTTCAGTACGTAACCACCTTTCTCGATGTTTTTAACTTGCTCAGCAGTACGTGGCATTGGCTCAAGTGCTTGACGAGAGAATACCAATGCAGTCGGTGCATCTTTACGCATCATTGCAACTTTCCAGGATACTGCTGATTCAACAGCATCACAACCACGCCAAGTTTGGAAGTTAGGAATCACACGCATTGTTGCCATTTGCTCTACTGGCTGGTGTGTAGGACCATCTTCACCTAGACCGATTGAGTCGTGAGTGTAAACATAGATAGTACCGATTTTCATCAATGCAGACATACGAAGTGCGTTACGCATGAATTCCATAAACATGAAGAATGTGCCGCCGAATACTTTGAAACCACCATGAAGAACCATACCGTTCATCATGTGTGCCATACCAAATTCACGAACACCCCAAGATAGATAGTTACCGTTTGCGTTTTCACGGTTCACTTTCACCATCTTAGACCAGTTAGTCAAGTTAGAACCTGTCAAGTCAGCTGAACCACCGAACATTTCAGGCATGATTTCGCCCAATTTTTCGATTGCTTTTTGTGAAGCTTGACGAGATGCAATTTTCGGAGACTCTTCTTGAGTCTGTGCAATGAACGCATCCATCTCAACTTCAAAGTTCGCTGGCAAATCACCCGCCATACGACGCTCAAACTCAGCTGCTTCAGCAGGGAACGCCGCTTTGTACGCTGCAAACTTTTCATTCCAAGCCGCTTCATCTGCAGCGCCCTGCTCTTTGTGATCCCAACCTGCGTAGATGTCTTCAGGAATCTCGAAAGGACCTGCAGTCCATCCCAACTCTTTACGAGTCAATTCGATTTCTTCATCACCTAGTGGCGCACCGTGACAAGAGTATGTACCTTTCTTGTTTGGAGAACCGAAGCCGATGACAGTTTTAGTACAGATCAATGAAGGCTTATCAGTAACTGCTTTAGCTTCTTCGATTGCCGCGTTGATTGCATCAGCATCGTGACCATCAACGTTAGGAATAACGTGCCAGTCATACGCATTGAAACGACCAGGAACGCCTTTCTCCATCCAATCGCCGATATTACCATCGATAGAAATGTCGTTATCATCCCAGAATGCGATCAATTTACCAAGACCTAGAGTACCCGCCATTGCACACGCTTCGTGTGAAAGACCTTCCATCAAACAGCCGTCACCCATGAATACATAAGTGTGGTGATCAACGATTTCGTGACCTGGTTTATTGAATTGAGCAGCCAAAGTACGCTCAGCAATCGCCATACCTACAGCGTTAGTGATACCTTGACCCAGAGGACCTGTAGTTGTTTCGATACCGTCTGCGTAACCATACTCAGGGTGACCCGCAGTTTTCGCGTGCAACTGACGGAACTGCTTGATGTCGTCCATTGACAAATCAAAACCAGTCAAATGCAACAAAGAGTAGATCAACATTGAACCATGGCCGTTCGAAAGAATGAAACGGTCACGATCGTACCAGTTGGCATTCGAAGGGTTGTATTTCATGTGGCTGTTCCACAATACTTCTGCGATGTCCGCCATACCCATCGGTGCACCTGGGTGACCTGAGTTTGCTTTCTGTACTGCATCCATTGACAATGCACGGATTGCGTTTGCTAAGTCTCTACGAGTTGCCATAGCTACTCCAAATGTAAAAAAGTTAAAAGAATTTCTTCGCCGCACACCAACATGTGCAACGCATATTTTTAGTGTTATCTTCTTATTTTCTCTTAATTCCACTATAAAAAGCAAGTTTTTAACTCTGAAGCGAAAATGAAATTTATTGAATCAAATTCAATTTTTCATACAAAAGCACTACTTATACCGATTCTAATTTCCGTTACAATTCACGGAACATTTAATAGGAGACTTGTCAATGTCATCTCAAGATTACATTTTCACTTCTGAATCGGTTTCAGAAGGCCACCCAGATAAAATTGCCGATCAAATTTCGGACGCAATGTTGGATGCAATCCTAATGCAAGATCCCAAGGCACGTGTTGCGTGTGAAACCTTGGTTAAAACGGGCATGGTTGTCCTTGCTGGCGAAATCACGACATCTGCATGGGTTGATACGGATGAGCTTGTACGTAAAGTCGTTAACGAAATTGGTTACAACCATTCTGATATGGGCTTTGATGGCAATGCGTGCGCGGTTTTATCCGCTATCGGCAAGCAGTCTCCAGAAATCGCAATGGGCGTTGATGAATCTGAATACAAAGACCAAGGCGCAGGCGACCAAGGCCTTATGTTCGGTTACGCAACGAATGAAACAGATGTTTTAATGCCTGCACCCATTTATTACTCGCACCGTCTAATGCAGCGCCAAGCAGAATTGCGCAAAAATGGCACAATGAACTGGTTGCGACCTGATGCTAAATCTCAAGTGACACTGCGTTACCGCGGCGGTAAGCCTGTAGGCATCGACGCTGTCGTTCTATCAACTCAGCATTCACCTGAAATCGCCAATAAAGATTTGCATGAAGCAGTGATGGAGAACATCATCAAGCCTGTTCTACCGGCAGAATGGTTAACAGCGGACACAAAATATCACATTAACCCAACGGGGAAATTCGTAATTGGCGGGCCTGTAGGCGACTGCGGTTTAACAGGACGCAAAATCATCGTTGACACATACGGTGGCATGGCACGTCACGGCGGCGGCGCATTCTCAGGTAAAGATCCATCTAAGGTTGACCGTTCTGCGGCTTACGCAGGTCGTTATGTGGCCAAAAACATCGTGGCTGCAGGCCTTGCAGACAAATGTGAAATCCAAGTTTCATACGCCATCGGTGTCGCAGAGCCAACATCCATTACGATTGATACATTTGGCACAGGTAAAAAATCAGATCGTGAAATCGAGCAATTGGTTCGCAAACACTTCGACCTTCGCCCACGTGGCATCGTTGAAATGTTAGACTTAATTCGACCGATTTATCAGAAAACAGCAAGTTACGGTCATTTTGGTCGCGAAGATGCTGATTTCACTTGGGAAGCAACGGATAAAGCAGAAGCCCTAAAAGCAGACGCAGGATTATGAATTCACAAAAAAAATACAAACAAACATTAAGTCTTGAGTTTTTCCCGCCGCGCACCGATGCAGGCATGGAAAAGCTAAAAAATGTTATTACCGAACTGTCGCCGATGAATCCGGAATATATTTCTGTGACCTATGGTGCTGGCGGTACGACACAAGAAAAAACCATGGAAACGGTGAGCTACTTACAACAGCACACAAACTTCTCTGCCGCACCACACTTAACCTGCGTAGGCGCAACTGAAGACAGCATCAACGCCTTGCTTGATCAATATCAAGCATTAGGCATTGATCGCATTGTCGCTTTGCGAGGCGACTTACCTTCAGGCATGATGGATCCAGGCGAGTTTAAATATGCGAGCGATTTGGTGAAATTCATCAAAGATACTCGCGGCGAGGCCTTCAAACTTGAAGTCGCGGCTTACCCAGAAACCCATCCACAAGCGCGCAACTGCGACATTGGGATGAAATGGTTTAAGCATAAAGTTGAACAAGGTGCAGATGCAGCGATTACTCAATACTTCTTCAATATTGATAGCTACTTGTATTTTGTTGATAACTGCGAACGCAACGGCATCGATTTACCTATCGTACCCGGCATTATGCCCATCACAAACTACGAGAATCTAATTCGCTTCTCAGAAGGCTGTGGCGCAGAAGTGCCGCGCTGGTTGAAATGTCGCCTAGAAAGTTTCGAAGACGATAAAGAAAGCTTAATTGCTTTTGGTAAAGATGTAGTTATGGATATGTGCCAAAAACTTTTGGATGCTGGCGCTCCAGGCATTCATTTTTACAGCATGAACCAAACTCAACCCGTTTTAGACATCGCTCAATCGTTAACGTTTAAAGAGGCTTAAATGCGCACCACTCGCCTTTGGCTCGATACTGATTTCCATAATGGTGCTCAAATCGAGCTGAGTGGCGAACAAGCACATTACATCCAAACAGTCTTACGCCTGCGCTCGGGCGATATGCTTGAAGTGTTTGATGGCCAAGACCACTCGGCATCCGCTGAACTTGAGATTCACAGTAAAAAATCTGCTTCAGTCACTCTGAATGATGTCTCTAGAAATTCCGTCGAATCACCGCTCAACATTACGCTCATTCAAGGGATTTCACGCGGAGAGCGCATGGATTTTACTTTGCAAAAAGCAACTGAGCTCGGCATCAGCCAAATTCAACCCGTATTTACTGAACGCACCGAAGTCAAACTCAAAGGTGAAAAACTCAGCAAGCGTATTGACCACTGGCAAAAGATTGTCATCAACGCCTGCGAGCAATGCGGGCGCAATACAGTGCCTCAAGTTTTACCTGCAATCACCCTGAAAGACTGGACAGCTAAAAACAAAATGCCAACCTTCGTACTTCATCATCGTGACAGTCAAACATTAAAAGAATTGACTCAACCTGAAGGTGCATTTGCGCTTGCCATTGGCCCCGAAGGTGGACTGGCTGACCACGAAATCGAACTCCTCAAAAATCACAAAGCCCAAGGTTTAAAACTTGGGCCTCGTATTTTGAGAACTGAAACGGCAGCACTTACCGCGCTCGCCGCTATGCAATCGCTCTGGGGCGATCTCAGTTAATTAGCGCAAACGAACATCAACCTCTACCTGCACAGTCTCACCTTGAGGGCGTGTTTGTGTTCGATAAGTAAACTCATGGCCATCGTAGCTAAAGCGCACTCGGTAATAATCTAGCACCTCCTCTTCTCGCGTGCGATAAAACGTCTCACACACCTCACGGCGCTCAATGCGTCCTGGCTGTTCTTGCTTCTCCATATCATTGGCCACAGAACCACCAATCAACGCGCCCATAATCGTCATCGCATCCTTACCAGAACCACCGCCAAATTGATTACCGATTGCGCCACCAATCACGCCACCAATCAATTCATTCGTCGCAGAACCATCACCACTTTGCGCAGGAACACGATATTCTTTCGTATAACATTCCTGGTATGGCTCTTTAATTAATTTCGTCGTATAAACAGGCTGAACCGACACTATATCCGCAGTCGCCGTGTACTTTCCAGCCATCGCCACCATCGGCAAACACATCAAAGGCAATAACCAACGTTTCATATGAATCTCCATAAGCATTATCTGATGCCTCAATTTTACATCACTCCTGAGATAAGACATCAAAATTGATACAATGCTCAAGATATTAAACATGAAAAAGACACTATGCACTTTCCAGTCCCTAACCTAACAACGGCTCTAACAGGCCCTCTACTTGAAGTTGAAAAACACTTCTTGGATCACCAAATCGATATAGAAACATGGTTTCGTTCAGAATGGAACAAAACGCCTGCACCGTTTTACACTTCTGTAGATTTACGCAATTCAGGATTTAAACTGGCGCCTGTGGATACCAATTTATTTCCTGCAGGGTTTAATAACTTAAATCCTGATTTTGAGGCCTTGTGTGTCAATGCCATTCAAATGGCTGTAGAACGTATTTGCCCACAAGCCGATAGCATTTTGATTATTCCTGAAAATCACACACGCAATACGTTCTACCTAGAAAATGTTGCAGCCCTAAAACGCTTTATTCAAAAAGCCGGTTTTAATGTTCGAATTGCGTCGTTGTTGCCTGAAATCACCGAAGCAACTGATTTCGAATTACCTTCAGGCCAAACACTGACACTCGAACCGATTAAACGCGAAAACGACCGCGTGGGCGTTGAAGGTTTCTTCCCTTGCTCTGTGATTTTGAATAATGACTTATCCGCTGGCCGTCCAGAGATTTTAGAAAACTTGGATCAATTCCTAATGCCACCACTGGAACTTGGCTGGATCAATCGCCAAAAAAGCGAACACTTCGATATCTATCAGCAAGTCGCAAAAGAATTCGCAGAACAAGTCGAAATCGACCATTGGCTAATCAATCCATACTTCGCACCAAGTGAACAAATTGACTTCAAATCGCAAGATGGTATTGAGCAACTGGCCAATAAAGTCGATGAAGTCATTGCCCAAATTCAAGCCAAGTACGACCAATACAAGGTCGAAAAAGAGCCATTTGTCATCGTTAAAGCGGATTCTGGCACTTACGGCATGAGCATTATGACCGTTCACAAAGGTGAAGAACTTCTCAACCTAAACCGCAAACAACGCAACAAAATGGCGTCCAGCAAAGAAGGCCTTGGCGTAAGCAATGTACTCATTCAAGAAGGCGTTTACACCTTCGAGACTCTGGGCGAAGCGGTTGCGGAACCCGTGGTTTATATGATGGACCATTTCGTTGTCGGCGGTTTCTATCGCGTTCACAAAAATAAAGGTCAAAACGAAAACTTAAACGCTCCTGGCATGCACTTTGAGCCATTGGCGTTCGCCGATTCCTGCGTCGCGCCCGATGCTGACCAATACCCAGATGCATCGCCCAATCGATTCTACGCCTATGGTGTTGTTGCTCGCCTTGCGATGCTTGCAGCAGCTCGAGAAATCGCCATCGCCAAGGAGAGCAAATAATGCGTATTGCAATCCTGATGGATCCGATTGAGCACATCAAGCGCTACAAAGACACCTCGTTCGCGATGATGCTTGAGGCCCAGCGACGCGACCACAACATTGGCTATTTTACGCAGGATGATATGTGGATTGATGATGGCATCGTCATGGGTGAAGTGAAATGGCTCAAGGTTCAAGACCAAGATGAAAACTATTACGAAGTCTTGTCCACAAACAGTCAAAAACTTGGCGATCTAGACGTGGTGTTAATGCGAAAAGACCCACCGTTCGATAATGAATATTTGTATGCCACTCACCTACTGAGCCTGATCGAAGCACAAGGCGCAAGAGTAGTGAACAACCCGCAAAGCATCCGAGACTGCAATGAAAAACTCTTCACAGCATGGTTCCCACATTGCTGCGTTCCAACGCACGTCAGTGCGAATAAAAACCGATTAAAAGCCTTTGTATCACAACACAAAGACGTGATCGTTAAACCGCTAGACGGCATGGGTGGTCAATCGATTTTCAGGCTAAAAGAAGGCGATCACAACACGACCGTTATTTTAGATACGTTAACTCAAAATGGCACACAAACCATTATGGCTCAACGCTTTATTCCTGAAATCATAGAGGGCGATAAACGTATTCTAATCATTCACGGCAAGCCTGCACCGTATGCCTTAGCTCGAATTCCAGCCGAAGGAGAAACACGCGGCAATATTGCAGCTGGCGGTACAGGCATCGGTCGAGAGTTGTCTGAGCGAGATCTTTGGTTGTGCGAACAAATCGCGCCGACGCTAATCGAAAAAGGATTGAATTTTGTAGGTCTTGATGTCATTGGTGATTACATCACTGAAATCAACGTAACGAGCCCAACATGCGTACGAGAAATTGACTCAATTTATGGATTGAATCTGTTGAATGACTTTTTCGAAGAACTCGAAAAATAATATGGTGCCCCGTGCTGGGCTCGAACCAGCGACCAATCGATTATGAGTCGACTGCTCTAACCAACTGAGCTAACAGGGCAACTGGTCGGAATTCTATCAGGTTCTCATTATTTTTCCATTGGAAAAACAATTTCAAAGACTGCTCCATCATTTTGATTGAAACATACCCAACAAGAACATTATCAACGATCACTGGTTTCAATTACTGAGCTACATAAGGCGACTCTTTCGAGCCTTTAATCGCAAGAGATTCATCTTTAAAAAAACCGATCCAAACAGGGTCTAATGGTTTTTCGTAGATATATTTGTACACGTGGATATATTTCAGACTGTTTAACTCAGTCAACACAGCTTGCGAGTCACCATAGTGATTTAACTTAAATTGCACACGACCCTCTAGGTCAATAAGAGAAAGTTCAGAAAAGTCTAAATTATTGTCAAATACAGTACGAATCACTGGGTCTTGACTGATAGTATGTGCTTGATTGTCTCGAAGCAAGGCATGCACAGAGGGCAACACACTCATCACCAAAGAAACCTTAACCGCACGACTGAACAATCGGGTCAGATCTTTAGCATGAGTTTCAACATGCTCTTGAGCGTATACAGCATGTTTTTTTTAAATCAAACGGACTCAGAAAGGCCTTGAAGCACCACCAACAATGAAAAAACAATTAATGCTACATAGGACCCTAAAAAGCCCCAATTGAGCCACGAACATTTGGAGCCGACTGAATTTTATCCCCTTTGATGTTGTAGACTTCAGACACCGCATCTACGACAATACCGATGACTTTTTCACCGGTCACATGCTGAAGACGAACAACAATGACAACGGTTGTATCGTTATATTAAGCGTCTGAATGGAAACGATCGCCCAAATCTACAATCGGCACAACTCGGCCACGAAGATTGATTACACCTTTAACAAAATCCGGGACTCTAGCATTGGCGTTGGCTCTTCCCAACCACGAATTTCTTGTACCTGAAGAATCGGTAAGCCGTATTCTTCACCACCCAGAATAAAGGTTAAAAACTCGATCTGTGTTCCCTTATTAATTCTTTATGCTACTTATCAATTGTGTATAACGGATTTTCTCTTTTGCAGATAAGCTATTCAAACCTTTTCTTTGAATCTCACCCTCTAAATAATC